>JBBIPX010000004.1:0-59918 GCA_037442625.1 Desulfobacteraceae bacterium | reverse complement strand
TCAACAACGTTACGACAACCCACACCATTCAAGCCACGTTTGCGGTGCAGACTTTCACGATTTCGGCATCCGCAGGCGCGGGGGGAATCATCAATCCCTCCGGGACAGTTACGGTCAATTACAATACAAACACGACCTTCTCGATCACGCCAGGTACAGGCTATGCGGTGAGTGCTGTAATAGTAGACGGGACACCGGTCGGAGCGGTGGCGTCTTACACCTTCAGCAATGTAAAAGCAAATCATACTATTATGGCCACATTTGTGGCGCAGACACTCACAATTACCGCATCAGCCGGCCCGGGGGGAAGCATCAGCCCTTCCGGGGCAGTGACGGTCAATTACGGAGCAAGCCAGTCATTTTCCATTACCCCGAATGCAGGTTATACGGTGAGCGGGGCGACTGTTGACGGTACCGCTATCACCATATCTACGACTGGGGGTTCATACAGTTTTTCTAACGTTACTGGAAACCATTCCATTTCAGCCACTTTCGCTGTGAAAACATTCACGATAACCGCCAGCGCCGGCGTCGGGGGAACCATTTCCCCTTCAGGAGCAATTACCGTCGGCTATGGGGATGTCCCTGTATTTACCCTGACTCCAAGTACGGGATATTCGGTAGACAAGGTCCAGATCGATGGCAGCTTCATCGGACTGTCTGGCAATTCCTATCAATTTTCACCGGTCAATGGAGACCATACCATTCATGCGCTGTTCAAAACCAGTGGCAGCGGCAGCACCGGATCCTCATTTATCTCCGGATGCGCCGCCAGCACTTACAACAGCAGCAGCGGCGGATTCAATGTGGCTGATTTCACCATGGCAAATACGGCGGTCAGCAACGGCAAAATTGTGCTTCAAACAGGGGCCCAGGCGATCAACCCGGACAGCATCGTCATTCCCTACACGCAGGAAGTTTATGTCAATTTTGTTTATGTGAATGCGTGTTATATTTCCGACATGGGCTGGTTGCTTTATTCGGATTGCGTAGATTCAAGCGGAAACTTTCTGGGATGGAATAATATCCCTCTATCCAAGAAGCATCCGTTATTTTTTAAAATTAGAGATGTCCCCTGTTCAGGCAACGGAGACGGTATTTTTGATAGCGACTATGGAAACGGAGGCTTTCCGACCTCAAGCGAGACGGCTCTGAAAACCTATAATGACGGCACTGGATCCCCTTTTATTGTTGACGGCGACGGAGTCGAGGGTCCGAAGGATATGAAAAAATCCTTGGGCGTGATCTCTGGCGGCAGTGAAATTGTGTTCTTTCTGAGTTCAAACTCCCGCTGGAATGAGGCAAATAACGCAGCAAAAGTCTTTTTCACCAAGCAAGCCTGGAATCCGGACACTTACAATAGCTGTTATCCCACAGGTCATCCAACATTTACCAAGCAGGTTGATCTGGGCGCACCGAACACACAGAGCGGCTGCAGCACCGCCGCATTAAACGGCTGGCTGGATACAAATGCGATAACAAGGATACAATCAAATTTCGGAATAACAATTTCCGGCATTAAAAGTAATACCATTACTTATGGCCAAAAATTTCCGCATGTAATTGTCGGCGCTCCGATCAACGACCCCAACCAGTGGATTCTTGGATTTGAAGACGCTTCAGGAGGCGGGGATTACGATCTTAACGACCTGGTTTTCCGGATCCAACGGCAAACCGGCGGCAGTTCGGAACTTAAGTTGGCAAATGCCATTACCTCCGCGGATCCAAACGCCTATTTCACTGCTGTGACAATTGAAGTCTACGACAACATGCCGTGTTCCGGGAAAACCAATATAATTTATTCCGTGTCCATTGATGGAGGCCTTACCTGGAAGGATATAACCGCATGGGATGTGGTCAAGTCATTCTCGGGATCAACTGTCGGCGAAACCGTGAGCAATTGGACCCCTGGAAATCCGGCTCAGACGTACCGGCTGCGGCGTGTCGATTTTTCCGGAAACACGACAGATGGGAATCAGCTTCTCTGGAAAGCGAAAATGACCAGTAATGATGAATCCTGCGTTCCGGAAATCATAAATGTCGTCTTGACCGGCAATATGGCCAGCCACAGTTTTTTCTCCAGAGCCTCTCCCAGCGTGCAGACCAATGTCATGTATTCAGGCAGCTATGAAACCCCTGATGCAAGCTGGACCGACAAGGCGAACCGGGGGCATTTATTCGTTTCCCGGCTTTATGATCCGGCAGATCCCAGTACTCAGAATGTACAGTCTCTCTGGGATGCCGGTGCGGTTCTGAATGCCAAGTCGCCTGACAGTCGCAAGATTTATTATCCTGATATAACGACAAGCACAGTGTCCAATGAGGTGATCGGAACCGGGGATGGCGTTAACACCCATTTTTCCGGAACCCTTGCCCATAATCCCATTACGGCAACATCCGTATTGATAACCGATCAGACAGAAAAATTTGTTGATAAACATACGGATTCACTGGTCGGGGATTTTGACGGGACCGGCACAATTAACCGGTTCACCGGCATTTTTGATCTGAACTTTCACAGTCCGCCCGGCATCAATGTGCCAATAGTCGCAACGTATACCTATTACACCACTTCCAGCGTCCTGAAAGATTTTACGACCGCAAATGTCACCAACACGATGCTGGGGCTGGATAACACCTATATCACGCCGACCGGTTATAAATATGATTTGAATCACGACGGCTCTTTTTCGGCTTCAGACGGCGCCTGGCTGGTCAACTGGATACGGGGATACAAAGACGGCGCGGGCGTTAAAAAAGAATGGCTGCTTGGGCCGATAGATCATTCTGTTCCGGCGGTTGAAACACCGCCGGGAGTTCCTGCCTGGTATTATGGCACGGCTGTTACAAAGGATGAGCGAACTGCTTTTGATAATTATGTCCTCTCAAATTGGCAGCGACCTACTTTGGTTTTTGTGGGTTCACTGGATGGTATGCTCCATGCCTTTGATGCCGGACAGTTTCGGTGGGGGTATTTGGATGGGGGAGTTTTTAAATGGGGAGACAATCCGGCGACCACGAGTATTACCGATTTGCGCGGATATTTCAAATGGACGGGAAGCACTTCCAACACTGCTGATTATGGAAGCGGAGATGAAAAATGGGCATTTATTCCAGCTAACCTGATTCCCCGGTTTAAAAATAATTTGATGACAGGGGACGACCAGGCTTATGTGGATGCTTCTCCGGCAATCAGCGATGTTGAAATCGGCAATGTCTGGAAAACAGTTGTGGTTTCCGCGGAAGGCAGCGGTGGGGACACGGTGTTCTGTCTGGATGTTACAGATCCGTACAACCCCAAATTTTTATGGGAATTTGCCGATCCGGAGCTGTTCCGGAGCCGATCCTCGCCTGCTGTAGCGGTTATCGGACGAACCCTCTACAATGGGACCAAAACTTGGGTGGCTTTTTTTGTTTCCGGCAAAACGTATGATAACACCCTGTTCCCGTCGATATATATGATAGATATCGGTACTGGAAAACTTCTCAACAGAATATTTCTAGATTCCGAACCTCTCGGTGTTGGCGGCGTTCCCAGCGGTCAGCCTGCTGTGGTGGATTCCGATGGGAACGGCTATATAGACCGTCTATATATCGGTACGGACAAAGGCTATTTATATAAAGTCAACATCCCGGATGATCCCAACAGCATAAACGGCAACATTACGAACTGTGTAATCAATAGGGATTTTACAGATAATTTCGGCAACAGCATAGCTATGAATCAACGGTATCATCCAATTTATGCTTCACCTGCGGTTGTGGTTCAAAACACCTATTCCAGTCAAGGCTTATTACAGTATAAAGTCAAGATTCTGTTTGGAACCGGTGACAGCCCGTACTTCGATGAAGACATTAATTCGGCATCCACTACATATGATTTCTTTGCGTACGAGGATACATCTGAGAAAGGAATCTGCAACGACAGCTCCGTCAATCTGGACTGGTTCTATGCGCTGCCAGCAGGCCAGAGAGTCTGGGCATCGGCGTTTGCGGCTGCAGGAACCATATATTTCGGTACTTCAACTGCTGAAACAGAAGATCCGTGTTCGGGTGCAGGGAATCCTGATTCCAATGGCGGCAAGTTGTATGCCATGGACATTAATCAAACCGGTTCAGAGGTGGCGGTTAAAATGTCCGTGAATACCGGAAATATTCTTTCGGCTCCGGTCGTGGATGATCAGCATCTCTATGTCAAAACCGTCGGAAACGGAATGATGACGACGCCGGGCGCCTATAACAACCCAATTGTCATGGGAGGGCTAGTAGAGACTTCTGTTGAAACCTGGCGGGAAATATTTGATAAAGATCAGTCGGTGCCTTCGCCATAATCAATGGAGAGTCGATCCATTTCCAATTCAGAGATGACGGCTACAAGAAAATAAATTGAAAAGAGGCCGGAAAGTCCCCCCCTGTGTCAAGGGCGGGACTTTCTGTTCTGAAGCCACCAGGGTTTAATGAGAGGGCGTCTCAAATGAAGCGCATTGTTATTGTTGCGATGGTGGGCGTATGCCTTTGGTCGTATCCGGTTCGGGCGGAGATGTACCGATACAAGGATGCCGGCGGGGTGGTCCGCTTTACGGACAATCTTGCCAGTGTTCCGGAAAAGCAGCGGGCGGGGATATCGGTTATCGAAAGCGAGCCTTCCCCGGCCGCGCCTTCATCGGCAGATCAGCCTTCCGCCCAAACTCCCGTGAGCGGACAGGACGTGAAGATGCCGGAAAAAACCGAGATCACCGGTGCGGGCGCTGATACCTTGAAATCAGATAGCAATTTGAATGATCCGTCCCGGATTGATCAGCTTTTGAAAACCAAAACCGCCCTGGATGCGGAAAATGCCCAGTTTGTGAAAGAGTCGCTGGCCCTGTCCGAAGAAAAGAAAACCCTTTCCGGAGCTGCTGCCATCAAGGCCTTTAATGAAAAAATCAGCGCCCTGAATGCGCGGGTTGAGGACTACGAAAAGCGGCGGGCTGCATTTCAGAAAGAGGCGGAAGCCTTTGATGCCTCTCTTAAAGAGCGGACGGCCCCTGCGCCTCCGTCTCCCCAGCCATCATCCCCATAATTCCCGCCAGAAACCGCACAAAATACAGATAAACTCAGCGGATTCGGATAAGGACAAAGAATTCTTTTCGAATTCGCCAGTTCTGACATGAACGGTGAACAGCTTCTTGATTCTTTGATCCCCTGTGGTATATTGCCATAATAAGCGCTTGACGGTATTTTATAACACCAATGAGAATATAAAAAGATTGAATCTGAAAATATGAAGGAAACGGGAAACCTGTCGATGTTCACCTCGGATGCGATTGAAAAAATCAGGGGCTATGCTATTGAGCGCGAAGATATTATAGCCATCTATGTTTTCGGGTCTGCCGCCACGGGAAAGAACAGGCCCGGGAGTGATATCGATCTGGCAGTGATGGTTGCCGGCATTTTTTCGGGTATGGCGCGTGTGGAAATGGAAACAGCGCTATCCAACCTTTTGCACTGTGATGTTGATCTGGTGGTATTCGGTCAGGCGATGCCGCTGCTTCAGCACCAGATATTGAAATATGGCCGTTTGATCTATGAGGCGAAGCCGCGCGAACGGATTCTTCAGGAGGTTGGGGCGCGCAGGCATTACATGGATACAACATTTCTTTATAAAAAAATAAAAACGGGAGGGAACGGCGCTTATGGTGGATAAAGAGCTGCTTTCCAGAAAATTATCCCGTCTGCAAAACTACATTGATGTGCTGAAATCCGCGGAAGATATCACTTGGCAAAAATATCGTGACGACCTGAGGATCAAGGCTTTCGTGGAACGTTATCTGCACCTTGCCATAGAAGAGGTGCTTGATGTCGCGAATCACTTCGTGTCATTTTATCAATGGCGCGAACCTGGGGGATACCGCGATCTGCTGTTGATTTTGACGGAACACGGTATTATTCCTCGGGAGCATCTGCCCGTTTTTCAAAATATGGCGTCTTTCCGTAATATGCTGGTACACCGGTATGAGAACATGGACGATGAACTGGTGTTCGGCATTTTCAAGAAAAGATTGGCTGATTTTGATCTTTTCATGACGCTGATAATGGATTGGGCCGGACGGCAAAAGGAAAATGTCTGAATGCCGGTGCGCCGAGAACCCTGAGAGAAACGCAAAAACCATGACCATAGCATCGCAGCCTCGCCTGACGTCCCCTGGCGAAATCCTGGAAGTATTGGTGGCAAAAGGGGCTGTCTCCGAGAAAAACGCAAGGGAAATATCCCGTCATTACGCCAACCTGCTGAAGCGGCTTGAAAAAAAGAGCGGACCTGCTGACAGCGGGAGCAGCCAGAAACACAGCACCCCCCTGACTGCAATCGATGTGCTGGCCTCCTTGAATCTTACCCGCGCGGATGCGCCTTCCCGCCTTCTGGACGAAGATACCCTGTGCCGGATCATGGCCGAAGCGTGGCAGATTCCCTATCGAAAAATCGATCCCTTGAAACTGGATCTGAATCAGGTGACAACGACCATTCCCCGGTCGTTTGCTTTCAAAAACCTGATGCTGCCGCTTTCCATTCAGAACAATACCCTGACGGTTGCAATGGCCAATCCCTTTGACCATGAAGCCGTCAATGATATTGCCCGCGCCAGCCAGATGAAGGTGGATGCGGTTTTCAGCTCCCGGTCGGATATCGTCAAGTACATCAGCGAATTCTATGGATTCAGGCATTTCATTTCGGAAGCCGAAAACCGTTTCGGGGGGACCGGCGTTGATCTGAGCAATCTGGAGCAATATGTCCGCCTGAAATCCGCGGACGAGGTCCCGTCCAACGATCAGCACATTATCAACGCCGTCAATCACCTGTTCACCTACGCCCTGGATCAGCGGGCCAGCGACATTCACATCGAGCCCAAGCGGGAAGCAAGTCTGGTCCGGATGCGCATAGACGGCCTGCTTCACACCATTTACAGGCTGCCCAGAAACGTGCATCCGGCGATTGTCAGCCGCATCAAAAATCTCTCCCGCATGGATATGTCCGAGAAGCGGCGGCCCCAGGACGGAAGAATCAAGACCAGCAAGGCAGGCGTGGAAGTTGAAATCCGCATCTCAACGATCCCGGTTGCCTTTGGCGAAAAAGTGGTCATGCGCGTCATGGATCCGGACATTCTGTTTCAGGATCTGGATAAACTGGGGTTCAGCGCGACGGATTTGATCCGGTACAATCATTTTATCAAGCTGCCGCACGGAATCGTACTGGTCTGCGGTCCGACGGGAAGCGGCAAATCCACCACACTCTATTCAACCCTCAAGGAACTGTCCTCTCCCACGCTCAACATCACCACCATCGAAGACCCCATTGAAATGGTGCACGAGAATTTCAACCAGATCGCGGTGCAGCCGGCCATCGGAATCACCTTTGCGACGATTTTGCGCAATATTCTGAGGCAGGACCCGGACATCATCATGGTCGGAGAAATGCGGGATCTTGAAACCGCCCAAAACGCCATTCAGGCCGCCCTTACCGGTCATCTGGTACTGTCTACCATTCACACCAACGATGCGCCGTCAACCGTTATCCGGCTGCTGGATCTGGGCGTGCCGGCATTTCTGATTCAGGCCACGCTGGTTGGGATACTGTCCCAGCGGCTGGTTCGAAAAATATGTCCCCACTGCAAGGAATCTTTTGAAATAGAGGCTTCGGAGCTTCAGCAGATGGGGCTTGCCACCCGGCGGAGCGGCGCTGTCCGATTGTTTCGCGGAAAGGGCTGCGATCGCTGCCGGGGAACCGGTTATCTTGGACGGGTCGCCATTTATGAGGTGCTGGCGTATTCCGAGGCAATGAAGCGTCTGACAAAAAGCAATGTGGATCTGGATGCCCTGAGGCATGAAGCCGTTTCCCTTGGCATGATCTCGCTTCGGGAGAACGCCGTCATAAAGCTTCTGGGAGGCGAGACCACTTACCAGGAAGTCCTTCGGGTCACCTGGGAGCAGATATGACATGTTGCCTTGCGCCAAAATGTCAGCGACCCGGCAATGTCATTTGATCGAATTCCGCGTGGAAGTCCGGCGAAAGCGACTGCTGCCGCGGCTTTTTTATGGACAGGAGGGATTTAAGAATGCGCTCTGGCGTAAACACCATCCGTTCAACGTATCCAAGGGCGCTTTTGCCGATATTTTTAAAGGGGACGCTTCTGACCTGCGGGTCTGAGAGCGACCCGGTAATTTCCAGCGAATATGCAATAACAGATTTTTCCTTTCCGGTTAAAATGTTTCCGATCAGCGGAATGCCGCTCACCAGGCTGTCCACGGTTCCCAGAGGCTGAAGTCCGATCTTCAACTGAATCTGATCGCGATTCAGATCGATGGTCCCGGCGGCCGAGGCGTTGATGGCAGGGCTTTGAAAAATCAGGTTCTGAACCAGGATTTTTCCTTTCTCGATTTCAAATTCGCCATCTATCAGGTCAAAACTAAGGCGTCCGTCCTGGACGGCGGTGGCGCCCTGCTTGAAAATCCGCTCAAGGCTGATCAAGGATAAAGCCTCAAGAATCGGATCGGTCTGGCGAATCCAGCCTTTTTCAACGATCAGCCGGGCATGGCCGCTTAAACCGGAAAACCTGCCCGTTCCATCCGGCGCAGTCAGCGTCAGTAAGCCTTCCAGCATTACACTGCCATCCAGAAGATTGCCGCCGGGTTTTACAAGCTGAAGCAGATGCTGCGCCGGTTCCCGGATAATGTGGAGATGGCCGATCCAGTACATGCCGGCATTGGAACGGTAATCCTGACGGCCCTTAAGCCGCAGATATCCCCTGCCGATTTCGATCCTTGCCGGATCAAGGGTTAATCCGCGCTCATCCAGAATGCCTTCCGCAACCAGCGGTCCGTAAATCCACTTGCCGATACCGGCCTGCGGCAGCGCCAGTTCGATCAACTCCCCGACATCGGCCCGGGTGGTCAGTTTTGCGGACATGAGATCCCGGGTGCAGTCGGCTGCGCCCTGAAGCTCAAATTCGCTCTTTCCCCAGAGGCCGCGGCCTGAAAACTGAATCGGCTGATCGGCCGCGGAATCGATCGCGGCTTTTTCAAGCGTCAGCGGCAGGCGCAAGAGCGGGTGGGTCACCTTTACGGATTGCAGCATTGCGGCGCTTGTAATGATTTTCGGAAACGGCCGGCCGGCTTCGTATTCCACAGACACGCGGATGGCGGCGATGCCGTCTATCGATTGAACTTGCCCGATTGCCTGATGAACAGTGTCGGGAAGCCAGGGGATATTTTTCAGATGATTCACATCCGATAGGTCAAGATTTGCTTCGGCATTGACCAGACAGCGGGCGGTGGTTGCATATATATCCGGAATTACAACAGATGCGGTTTGAAGCGCAGACTGCCAAATGCGGCCGGAAAGACCATCCAGTGAAAACACCCCGCCGTTGATGCTCAAGGCGCAGGAAACATTTCGAAGCTCCGGTCGAAGCTCCGCAGCGGCGCCGGGCTGCTGCATCACCACGTTTTGCAAGGTCATGTTCAAGCCCAGAACCGATGCATGTTCCGGCTGGTTCAAGGTTTCAATCTGATCCAGGCTTCCCCTTAATGTAAACGCATCCACCCGGATATTTCCTTGTTTTATTGCGGGAAGCAGGTCTTGCTCGATCCATCCAGGAAGCATCAGCGCCGGAAGCAGGGATTTAAAGGTATCGATCGGCATAACCGGGCTGGAAACGGACAGATCCAGATACGGCGATGCAGCGGGGCCGAACCGGATCTGTCCGGTTGCAGACAACGATGTATCCGGAGTGATGATTTTCAGGGAAGCGATCTGCAGTATCCGCTGGTTCAGGTCGTATTTGCCCTGAATATCGGCTTGGGGCAGAACGTAATCCTTGATTTTGCCGGATGCCGCCAGTTGAAATTTGATGTCTCCGGCCGCAACGGATCCGGAAAGAAAAGCCCCTGTGGCCGAAGGGAGCAGATCAAGGATGTTCAGAAAAATAGTGATGTCGGATGCGCACAGAAGCACCTTGCCCTGTTCTGTGCGGACTTGGATGTCCTGAATGCGGATGCCGGGAATTATTCCCATGCGCAAACCGATTTTTCCGGCATTCAGTTTGCAGCCGAGTGCGTGTGAAATGCGATCAAGCCCGTAGCGCTGCACCGAAGGGTTACGGAAGAGTAGAATTAAACCGGCGGCGCAACACAATGCGGCCAGAAATATTGCCAGAACAAAGCGCCTGATGGTCCGAAATGTCATATCTCTCCTGAATCGCCGCAGGCCCGCCATTTGAAGCCGGTATGGAGACACTGTCATGAAGGTGTCTCATGATACATAACTGTATCTAAAATGAATATCGTACAGATGGCAAACGATTTAAAAACGTATAAAACATCATGGGTTATCTTCCAGCAGAAAGAAGCAAACGGGTGTACGGCACTGTATCATATAAAATGGTCGGAGTGAATGATACGGGTTATTTTGCTTCGAGTCAAATCTATATATTGTATAACCATTTGTATATATTAAAAAAATATTTATTTCAAGAAATGATTGTCTGTGGCACGGAAATTGATGATAGATAATTCAAACAATTTATCAACCCTCTGGAAGGTTGTTGCCCGTGAAACCCTGCGATACCAACATTAACCGGACGCTTAAACTCGTAGACGAAATGATTGCCCTTGCTGATAAGGGCGATGTTGATAGAGAGGATGTCGGCTGCGGAATCATGTACGGTATATTGCGGGATTCGGCGTACCGGTTGAAAAAAATAGCGGAACAAGAAAAAAAGGCGCATCAGCAAAAAGGCTGGTGGCAGGAGGCGCAATAGTTGCGGCCCCGGACAATCCGGCAATGAAATATTTCAGGAAATTGATTAAAATTTAAAAGGAGGAAAATACGTGCCGAGTATCAAAGGAACAGAAACAGAAAAAAATCTGATGAAAGCGTTCGCGGGTGAATCCCAGGCGAGAAATCGATATACTTATTTTGCCAGCAAGGCCGGAAAGGAAGGCTACGTGCAGATTGCCGACATTTTCACGGAAACGGCCAATCAGGAAAAAGAACATGCCAAACGGTTTTTCGGTTTTCTGGCAGGCGGCATGCTGGAGATAACGGCCGGTTTCCCGGCCGGAGCCGTGGGGTCAACCCTTGAGAACTTGCTGGCGGCGGCGGCAGGGGAACACGAGGAACATGCGGATCTCTACCCGGGGTTTGCCGGGGTTGCCAGGGCTGAAGGCTTTGAAGAGGTTGCCGTTCTTTTTGAAAGGGTTTCCGTTGCCGAAAAACAGCATGAGAAGCGTTACCGGGACCTGGCCGCCAATGTTCAGGCCGGAAAAGTATTCAAAAAAGATAAAAAAGTAACCTGGCGATGCCGCAACTGCGGTTATCTTCATGAAGGCGAAGAAGCGCCGGACATCTGCCCGGCCTGCATTCATCCCCAGGCCCATTTTGAGCTTTTGGGTGAAAATTATTAAAATTTCCGAGCCTTTCTTTATCCGGGATGGAGAAAATGATATATCAACTAGTTGAAAGGAGAATTTATGACCGAGAAACTTCAAGTTTATAAATGTGGCATCTGTGGCAATATCGTTGAAGTCCTGCATGCCGGCGGCGGCGAGCTTGTCTGTTGCGGCCAGCCCATGAAACAGACTGTTGAAAACACGGTTGATGCGGCCAAAGAAAAACACGTTCCTGTAATTGAAAAAGTTCCGGGCGGCTTCAAGGTAAAAGTCGGCAGCGTCGCTCACCCCATGGAAGAAAAACATTATATTGAATGGATTGAAATTATTGCCGACGGCATGGCCTATCGGCAGTTTTTGAACCCCGGTCAGGTTCCTGAAGCCACATTCATGGTGGATGCCGCAACAATTTCCGCAAGAGAATATTGCAACCTTCACGGCCTCTGGAAGGCATAACCGTCGGACTAACAAAGCAGCGCGGCTCGGGGCGAAGCGAGAAAGGCCGCTAAAATCTTGTCATTTTTGCCCCAGGTCCGCGCTCTGATAAGGAGGAGATATGGCTAGTTGGAAATGTCAAAATTGCGGATATACATTTACGGCGGATGCACCGCCGGACACGTGCCCGTCCTGCAAGGAAAAATGTGAATTTCTGGATAACTCCTGCTATACGCCCGATTGCGCCGGCGATGGCATGGACAAGCGCATCGCCAAAAAATAATCTTCACCTCGGGGAGAGATGCTATGTCAAAAACGCTTATTGTATATGCAACGCGAACCGGAGAAACCGAAAATATCGGCAAATTGATCGCTGAAGGTCTTCGCTTTTCCGGAGTTGATGTTGACATAATGAAAGCCGGTGATATAAAGAATGCCAGTGAGCTGAATGGTTACGACGCCCTGGTGTTCGGGGCGCCGACATATCATGGTGATATGATTCAAGGAATGAAAACCTTTCTGTTTCTGGCTGAGAAAGCGGAACTGGAAGGAAAAATCGGCGGCGCATTCGGCGCGTTCGGCTGGAGCGGAGAGGCGCCGGATCGGATTTATGATACCATGACGCACATTTTTAAGATGAAAATGGTTGGAGCGCCGCTGCGCCTCAAATCCAGTTCTCTGGGCGGCGGCATTCAGATGGCTCAGAATTACGGCAGGGATATCGCCAAATTATTGGCCGCTTAAAGGAGGAAATTATGACAACACCAGCGCATTGTCCAGGTTTTCAGCAATTCAAGAATTTGAAATCGTTTGCCTGCAAGTGTCCTTCATGTGCCAAAGAGGTTGAGATTTTTTCCGATGAATTTGATAAAAAACACCTGTGCAAATCCTGCGGCAAGGAAATCGACTTTACCCAGTGCACGTTGTCCGGTTCGCCGGGATCAACCGTGACGCCATGATCCGCCTTGCAGAATAACCGATGGTATCCGGTGCGCCATTCCAGGGGAATGAACCAATGGAGGGAGTCCATGCAAAGGGCGATGATTTTATTGATTTCTGCCGCCATGCTCTGGTTTGCAGGAACATCGATTGCCGAGATCAACAAGGGGGCTAAGGAGATTGTAATTCCGTCAGGGAATGAGGCAGCCGTGAAATTTCCGCACCTTCAGCACCAGGAAGCGCTAAAGGACTGCATGCTTTGTCATGATCTTTATCCCCGGCAGGCAGGCTCCATTCAGGATCTGCAGCAGAAAGGAACCCTTGCCAAGAAACAGGTCATGAACAAGCAGTGCGTGAAGTGCCACAAAGCCAAAAAAGAAGCCGGAGAAAAAGCAGGGCCGATTGTCTGCAAAGAATGTCATGTCAAATAGTCGGGGTGGCGGCGGATTTCCGGAAATATCGGACAGTCCGTGAAATGGTGAGAGCGTCGGGGCGTGAAATATTTCCGCTCTTCCGCTCTTGCGGTCAATCCGGTTTTAAAATCCCGCCGAATTTTTATACAATGTCATCACCAAGGGAAGAATAACATGTTTGTACTCGGACTTCAGGGAAGCCCAAGGAAAAAAGGGAACTCCCGGTTTCTGCTTTCGGAATTTCTGGAAGAAGCGCAAAGACGGGGCGCCAGAACGCAGATGATCGAGGTCTGCCAGAAAAAAATTGAGCCCTGCATGGAATATGTTCTCTGCGAAAAAAAAGGGATTTGCCCGATTGATGACGACATGAAGTACGAAATTTACCCGCTGCTCCGGAAGGCGGATGTCATTGTCGCCGCAACCCCGATTTTTTTTTACAATACAACGGCTCAGCTCAAGGCATTGATTGATCGCAGCCAGACCCTCTGGGCGCGAAAGTACAAACTCCACCTCACGGACCCCAACCGGAAATGGCGAAAAGGATATACACTGGCCGTGGGCGCAACCCGCGGAAAGAACCTGTTCGAGGGGTTGCACCTGACCATGAAATATTTTTACGATGCCGTCGGCGCGGAATGTGTCGGCAGCCTGACCTACCGGGAAATCGAAAAACCCGGGGATATGGAGCGGCATCCCTCCCTTCCCGCGGACATTCAAGCCGCGGTGGGGACCGTTATGGCGCCTTTTCGGGGAAGAAATAAAATTCTCTTCACCTGCCGGGACAATGCCTGTCTCAGTCAGATGGCCGGTGCATTCGCGCAGATTCTTGCAGGCGACAAGCTGGATGTATTCAACGCGGGCATTCAGCCTGCTGAAAAGCTCAATCCGCTCATGGTTGAAGCCATGCAGGAGAAGGGGATCGATATGGGATTCCGCCAAACTGTTTCATTGAATACGGTGCTGGCGGCGGAAATACCCGGACTGGTCATATCAATGGGCAGAGACGACAGCGCAGTGGCGCCGGATGATATTCCACAGGAATTCTGGAATTTTGCCGAACCTGAAGATTTGGACGGCATGCGCCTTCTGCGTGACGCCATTGAAGCCAGGGTGGTTGCGTTTTTAAAGGTGATGGCTTAGCCGTTCGGAAGATGGACTGAATGCAATTTAATTTTATTTGAAATAATTGAAAGCAACGAGAGGAATAAAAAATGGACAGATACGTATGCACGGTTTGCGGCTATGTTTATGATCCGGCACTGGGTGATCCTGACAGCGGCATAAAACCCGGGACCAAATTTGAAGATATTCCGGATAGCTGGGAATGCCCGGTTTGCGGGGCCGCCAAATCCGATTTTGAAAAAGAGTAGGTAACATTATGAAACCGGTCGAGATTGCAAAAGGAATTTATGACGTCGGTGTGAATGACTGGAATATCCGGGATTTCCATGGGCAGTCCACCCATCGTGGGACCAGCTACAACGCATTTTTGATTGTGGACACCAAGATCGCATTGGTTGATGCGGTTAAAAAAGAGTTTTCCGATGAATTGATCGAGAATATCTCCCGGATTGTTGACCCCCGAAAGATCGATGTGGTGATCAGCAATCATACCGAGATGGACCATTCCGGGGGGCTTGCCCGGGTCATGCACCGGATCGGCGAGGACAAACCCCTGTTCTGTTCCAAAATGGGACAGAAAAACCTGTCCCTGCATTATCCGCAGCAATTCAATTATCATGCTGTTGAAAACGGCCAAACCCTGAATCTCGGCCGGCATACGCTGACATTCATGGAAACCCGGATGCTTCACTGGCCTGACAGTATGTTTACCTATCTGAACGAAGAAAAGATATTGTTTTCCAGCGATGCATTCGGCCAGCATTACGCTGGCTTTGAAAAATTCGACGATTGCATGATTGACGACATCATGCCCCATGCCAAGAAATATTTTGCAAACATCCTGCTTCCCTATGCACCACTGATTTTAAAGCTTCTTGAACAGGTGGCTGTCATGGGGTTGGATATCCGCATGATCTGTCCGGATCATGGTATTCTCTGGCGCAAAGATCCGGGCAGGATTATCGACGCCTACGCCCGGTGGGGACGCCAGGAGACGGTTAAAAAGGCGGTCGTCGTCTATGACTCCATGTGGCACAGTACTGAAAAAATGGCGGACGCCATTGCCCGGGGCATCAGCGAGCAGGGGGTTGCCGTTCGTCCCATGCATCTTCAAAATTGGGATCGCGGCGATATCATGACAGAGGTTCTGGATGCCAGAGCCGTTGTGATCGGCTCCCCAACCTTGAACAATGGCTTGTTTCCGACCTTGGGAGATTTCCTGACCTATATGAAGGGCCTTAAACCCAAAAACAAGATCGGGGCCGCCTTCGGCTCGTATGGCTGGAGCGGTGAAGCGGTCAAGATTCTGACCCAGGAGATGGAAGGCATGAAGTTTGAGATGATCGACCCCGGCATAAAGGTTCAGTATGTGCCGGATGATAAAGCCCTTGCCGCCTGTTTCGATCTGGGTAAAAAAATCGGCCAAGCCATGTAAGGGATTGCCCGCATTTTAACCCTTATCCCGATATCGCTCTGCTTGATGGCGATTTTCCCTCTTTTTTTGAGAAAGGGGGAAAATCGTACAATCGCTCAACCATTCCCCCTGTCTTTTGCCGCGCTTTGGTTTAATCATGGAATCCGTTGTGAATATTTTTCAGAAATGCTAATCAAGGTCGTGCGATCCGGCATCCGGAAACTTTGGAATGCCGGCTATCCGAACAAATCCGGACCCGTTGACAGGGCCAGTTGACTGGACAGGGGAATGGCATGGAAACGATTCTGATCGTTGACGATGAAAAAAATTATCCGCTTATTTTAAGCGCCGTGCTTCAGGATGTCGGTTATGAAACCCTGACCGCCAACAGCGGCATGGAGGCGCTGGAGATATTGAACCACGCGAATGCGGACGTGGACCTGGTCCTGACCGACATGAAAATGCCCGTGATGGACGGAATTGAGCTTCTGGAAAAGATAAAGGCCATCAATCCCCATTTGCCGGTCATGATGATGACGGCTTACGGAACGGTTGAAAAGGCCGTGGAGGCCATGCAAAAAGGAGCGTATAATTATATCCTGAAGCCTTTCGACAATGAAGGCCTGATTATTTTCGTCAAAAAAGCCATCGATATGCACCAGGTCGTCAAGGACAACCTCAGGCTGCGGGATGTGGTGGAAACCCGGTACAATTTCGGCAACATCGTCGGCAAGAGCAAACGCATGCAGGAGGTATTCGAGCTGATTAAAAAAATGGCGCCGTCTTCCGCAACCGTGCTGATAGAAGGCGAAAGCGGCACCGGAAAGGAACTGGTGGCCAAGTCCATTCACTTTAACAGCCCCCGGAAAGACAAGCCCTTTATCGCCGTCAACTGTTCCGCCCTGTCTGAAAATCTCCTGGAAAGCGAACTCTTCGGGCATGAAAAAGGCGCCTTCACCGGCGCTGTCGCCATGAAAAAAGGGCGCTTTGAACTGGCCGACGGCGGTACGCTTTTTCTGGACGAGATCGGGGAACTTTCACAGAATCTTCAGGTAAAACTGCTGCGCGTATTGCAGGAAAGAGCATTTGAACGCGTCGGGGGGATACGGCCGCTTCCCGTCAATATCCGGATTATTGCGGCGACCAATAAAAACCTGAAACATGAAACCGAACAGGGGCGTTTCCGGGAGGATCTGTATTACCGGCTGAATGTCCTGTACCTGGTGCTTCCGCCCTTAAGAGAGCGTGTTGAGGATATCCGCCTGCTGGTGGATCACATGATTGAAAAATATGCATCGGAGCGCAGGCCAGGCCAGCAGGTGACCGGCGTGGATCCGGAAGTGGACCGGCTGCTGTACGGCTACAACTGGCCGGGCAATGTCCGGGAACTGGAAAATGCCATCGAAAGAGCCATGGTACTTTGTCCCGGTAACATCATCGGGATTTGCGATCTGCCCAGGGAATTCAAGAAAAGCATTGGTCATTCGCTTCACATGGAGGGTATTTCCGACAACGCCAAGTTGTACGAAACGCTCGATATGGTTGAAAAATCAATGATTGAAAGAGCCCTCGCCATCTCCGGCAACGTGCAGTCCCGCGCCGCTGAACTGCTGGGAATCGGGAAAAGCGGCCTGAATCAGAAAATAAAGAAATACGGGATCAAAGTGGATGGCTGATAGCGGCGATGGCCTGTCATTATGGCCCATCGCCGATCGCGTCCTGTTGCCGCATTCTCTTAAACCACGCCCTGATCGATCATGGCGTTGACCACCTTGACGAATCCCGCGATGTTGGCGCCCACCAGATAATTGCCCGGCTCCCCATATTCTGCCGCGGCATCCAGGCAGGTTTTGTGGATGCTCTTCATGATCCCCTTCAATCGATTGTCCACTTCCGCTTTCGGCCAACTGATCCGCATGCTGTTCTGCGACATTTCTAGGCCGGACACGGCCACTCCCCCGGCATTGGATGCCTTGCCCGGCGCGTAGAGAATTTTCCTGCCGACAAAAATTTCGATGGCTTCCGGCGTGCTGGGCATGTTGGCGCCTTCGCTGACCAGTGAAATACCGCGGTTGATCAGGTTGCCGGCATCTTTGTCGTTGATTTCATTCTGAGTGGCGCTGGGGAATGCGCAGTCTGCCGGATAGTCCCACATGGGGTTGTGATCCAGCGCCGCATCCGCTTCGATGTAGACAGCCCGGGGATATTTATCCACATATGCCCGGATGCGGCCCCTTCGCACATTTTTAAGCTGTTTGACAAAATCCAGTTTTCCGGCGTCAATGCCTGCTTTATCATAAATGTATCCGGAGGAGTCGGAAAGCGTCACGACCCTTGCGCCCAGTTCGATCAGTTTTTCGACGGTGTACTGCGCCACGTTGCCGGAGCCTGAGACCAGGCAGATTTTCCCCTCGAGGGCTTCTCCCCGGGTCGCCAGCATTTCCGAGGCAAAATAGACATTTCCAAAGCCGGTGGCTTCGGGCCGGATGAGGCTGCCGCCCCAGCCAAGGCTTTTTCCGGTAAGAACGCCTGAAAATTCATTGCGCAGTTTCTTGTACATGCCGAAGAGATAGCCGATTTCCCGCGCACCGACCCCGATATCGCCGGCCGGAACATCGGTATCGGGTCCGACATGGCGGAACAGTTCCATCATGAAGCTCTGGCAGAATCGCATGATTTCCAAATCGGACCGGCCTTTGGGATTAAAATCCGACCCGCCTTTCCCGCCGCCCATGGGAAGGGTTGTCAGTGCATTTTTAAACACCTGTTCAAAGGCCAGAAATTTCAAGATACTGAGATTGACGGACGGATGAAACCTCAGGCCGCCCTTGTAGGGACCGATCACGCTGCTCATCTGGATGCGATATCCACGGTTGACATGAACCTGGCCTTGATCATCCATCCAGGCAACGCGGAACTGAATCAGCCGCTCCGGTTCAATCAGTCTTTCCAGAATGGCGGACTGCCGATAATCCGGATACCGTTCCAGTACAGGCTGAACCGTTTCAAAAACCTCCGCAACCGCCTGATGGAATTCTTTTTCATATGGGTCCCTGTTTTTCATGTAGCGAATAATATCGGTCATAATGCGCCTCCTGGTCTTTAAATGGTTGAAAACACGCTTGCCTCTTTCAGCCTGCAACGCTTGTCTCCTTCTGGTAAATCACGGCAATGGACTGCTTGCCCTGGATTTTGATGATCAGTGGATGATCGGGCCGGACATGGCGGATATGCCCGGTCTCCTGAATGGATGTACAGGCTTCCAGCCGATTCCAGTTCAGAATGTCGTCCGAATCCTCAACGACCGTGATATAGGGAATACCGAGGGATGTGATATTCTGGAAAAAATGAGAGCCCTGGGAAGGATCGGCGTGAATCTGATGGTTCTTCAATTCGATGATGGCGCCCACGCTCGAGATGTTCCGCCATTGGACCGGAATTCCCAGCCATCTGTCCGCCGTTCCCCATCTGCCCGGGCCGATCAAGAGATAGGGACGCTTTTCCCGGCTTAGCATGGCATTGATCTTTCCGATTTCATCGGCCATCTGCTGAGTTTCGCTGATTTGAAATGCCTGCGGTTTCACATAAACGATGTCTGAAATGAAATCAATCTTTCCGTTGCCCAGTGCATGCCGGGAAAAACACAGGGGCTCCCGGAGATCGTCATCCGAGATGACCACATCCTGCTGGTTGATTTCAGTGGCCATGGGTCGTATCTGAAGGAAATAAAATTCATCTTTGCGCTGAACATCGGTACCCAGATTAACGGCGAACTCGATTTCCACCGGGCATCCCATGCCCTTCCTGGCGATGTCCAGAAGGTCTGAAAGCAACCGGGGAAGGGGGAATATGTCGTGTTTGAGTATGGATGCAAATGTGGCTATTTTTGCACCCGGTAATCGGCCGCTGTCCCGGATCCGGTGTTCGTCCGGAATATAGACGCTTGATAGCACGCGAACGGGATACTCGTTTCGGGCTGCGTCAATTTCCCGATTTTCAAGATTGGCGAACACGCCCCCCGCGTCGTTAAAGATCGGCAACTCATCCGGACAGCCCCGGATTTTGAGTGCGTAAAAATTTCTTTGGCAATTGTTCAGGGTGTCATCGACCGTTGCAAACTGGGGTAGAACCAGAGGGAATCTGGGGGAAAACCGGAGGGATTTTTCGCCTTCCACCACGGTTTTTCCCATACCAAGGGCAATATGGGCAATGCCGTCTTCCGATCTCATGTTTGCAACCGGATAAAAATTATGGGATTGCGCCACACCGGACAGTGCCGGATAAAAATAGTCGCCGTAAGCCTCTCCGGCCAATTGCTGGATAATCACGGCCATGGACTCTTCCTGGGGCTGACTGACCGAATTGCGGGTGAAAGATCTGGGATCTTCATAATAGGTCGAGGCGTATACCAGTTTGACGGCGTTGACCAGTTGCCTTAGCCGGATGGCCGGTTCCGGATGGTTGTTGGGAATCATGTAGGTCTTGTACAGACCGGCATAGGGTTGAAACTGCGCATCTTCCAGAAGGCTGGAGGACCGGATGGACAAAGGATACAGCACCTGCGCCAAAAACGCCTCAAGATCGGAAACCAGCCAGTTCGGCAGTTGGGCATTTAAAAAAATACGCGATATTTCCCTGTCCGAAAAACCGTTTTTTGCACAATATTGCAGTTGATTTAATGCGATAAACGACTCAAATCCCTGGGTGGTGATGACCAGGGTTTTGGGGATCTGTATGGAGACGTTCGGATGGTCGATGAGCAGCGCGGGATGCTGCATCAGCAGGACGGACATGAATGCCAGGCCTCTGGCTTTTCCACCCAGCGACCCGTCCCCGGTTTTGACAAAATCCATGATGTCCGGATCAAAGCTCCGGGCTCTGAACTGGGCCACCACCCCCTTTTGTTGCAGTTTTCTAACCGTATGCAGGCCGGAAATAATATACCGGCGCAGGTCGGCCGTACTCTGGAATTCACTGGCCTGAACCTGCCGGAAGGTGGATGCCAGTGCAAATTCGGACCGGGCCATGAGCCAGTTTGAAAAATGGTTCCGGCTGGCATGATAGAGAAGCGATTCGTCAGGGATCCGGGATATTATGAGCTCGAGCGTTCTCAGACTGGATGCGCGGCCGATTTCCGTCCTGTCCGGCAGACGGAAAACAAAATCGCCGAAACCCAGGTGATTCAGAAAAAAATCCTGAAGCTCGTCCAGAAGATTGGGCGAATTTTTATCCAGGAATACCGCCGGGATGATGTCAGCATTGATCCGGTTGCGGGGGTCCGAACTGAGCAGCAGCATCGGAAGGTCCGGGATTTCCTGTTTCATGAAAGCCAGGATGTCTGCGCCCGCCCGGTCGTCCAGTTGTCCGTTTCGGGGAATCCGGGTGTCGGATATGATGCCGATCAGATAGGCGCGGTATTTCCGGCAAAGATGCATGGCTTCCTCGTAGGTTTCAGCCAGCATGATTTTCGGCCTGGAGCGCATGCGCAATAGCCGGTGTTCTTCGTTCAGGCCGACGCCCAATACCGCCTGGGTCTGTTTTACGATTTCCTTGTAGATCAGCGGCAGAAAAGATGAATAATACTGCGGCGAGTCTTCTACCAGGATCAGTACCCGCACCATGGCCCGCCGGGTATCCCGGTCAACGTTCAGCCGGTCTTCGGCGTTTTTGACCAGCGCGAGCAAAAGATCCGAGTTGCCGGACCAGATAAAGACTTTGTCGATGCCCTTTAATTTCCGATACTCTCCCTGAGGGAAGATGGACCGGAGGCTGTGGCTGAGCAGAATGACCGGAAGGTCGGGGTGTTTTGTCTTGATTTTTGTGCCCAGGTCCTGGGCGCCCATGTCATCGACATTCGGCATGGTAATGACCATGTCAAAGGTTCTTTGTTCCAGAAGGGACAGCGCATCCCGGCCCGACGATGTGCGGGTGACCCGCGGCGGCAGGCTCAGGTTCAGCCCGATATACTCGTTTACGATGCGGGAGGCAAGGCTGCGATCCTCTTCCATGATATAGGCATCATAAGGACTGGAAATCAAGAGGATCTCCCGAACCTTGATGGTCATGATCTCATGAAACATCTTGAACTGGGAATAGAATTCGCCGGGAAGTTCCGCGTTTTTCAAGGTCATGGCAGTACCGGTTTCAGGCAAAGGGGTTATGTCATTTCACCTTAGTACTATGCTGATGACATCATTCTAATTCGTTATCCGTGTCCTTGCAAAACATTTTCGGCTAAAGCGCAAGTATCATAAAAAAAGCCCCGTTCCGTTCAAGGAATGGGGCTTTTTTTAACTCACCAAATATGTTGGACTTATTTCAAAACTCGCTAAAACCGTCACACCGGCGAAAGCAGGAGTCCAGAAACGATTGAAAGGACTGGACTGCCGGCTTTTTTTGTGCAAAGAACATCGCTATTTCCGGCAGGCGTATTCGGCATATGTCATGGCCACCGTGCGATAGACCAGATGCGCCAGTTTGGAAAAAGGCAGATAGGCAAAGAGGCAGAAAATCAATATCAGATGAATATAATACAGAAGGTACGTCAACCAGGCGATGCCGCCCAGACGGGTCATCTCGGTCAAAAGTCCGGTGACACCCAATCCCAGGGCAAGTCCCAGCAATGCCCAATCTTTATAAGCGGATACGGAATCTTTTTTGGCCAGACGGTTTTTGATCATCAGGGAACTGCCGATGACGAGCGCGACACCGCTGAAATTTGCCAGCCACTTGACCGGATTGAGCTGGGAATAGGGGCCTGGAATACTGAAGATGTACATCACCACAAAGAAAATGCTGGTGACGATAAAAAGCCCGATGAAGCCAAACAGCACCATCATGTGCGCGGTGGAACGCTCACGGTTGTCCGTACACTCATTGAATTTGTCATGCTTCAGGATGGTGGGAATGACACGCAGCAGCGCCTTCACAAATTCTGCGGGCACGATGGTTTTCTGATCGGTTTTGCCTTCCAGCAGTGCGTTGGCATGAATGTCGGCAATAAAGCGCTTGAGCCCCAGAACGAAAATGGTGACGGCCCAGATCGCTGTCGGCACCATGACCATATCCACAAACCCTGAAGGAATAAAGGATGAATGCACGATTTCCTCTCCTTCATGAACCGCATGAAACAAGATGGGGACAATATGCGCCAGAATCGGTGTAAGGAAAGGCGCAACAAGTATGATCAGCAGGAAAATAGCAGCCGGTACCGCCATCAAGAACGGAAGCTTTTTGGGGTCGTTCACCGCTTTGCCAAGAGCCTTGGGAATGGCGTATTCGGAGATCGCATAGGCGCGAATGGCGGAAAGCACATCGCCGGGTTTTGCGCCGCGCGGGCAGCGGGTAGAACAATCCCCGCAGTTGTGGCACAGCCAGATATCGGCATTTCCGACCAGCTTGTCTTTCAAGCCCCAGGATGCCGCAATCATTTCCTTTCTGGGGAACGGCTTGTTATCCGGGGATATCGGGCAGACCACGGAGCAGGTGGCGCACTGATAGCATTTTTTCAGATCGCCGCCGCCAAGTGCGGCCACTTCTTTGATAAAACCCATATCCGGCTCGACAAGATACGCATCAGACATGATTAATCCTCCTTAAAAACGGCTGAAGGTCGAAGTGTTTTCAAAACGATTGCCCTTCGCAGCCTTCAGCCCTTTAGTCCTGTGTGTTTAGAAACCCTTCAAGGGGTTCGGTCCCATATCCGTGACAAGTTTGACAAAATCATTGATGATCGTCGGCACTTTATCGAATTCATCAATGGCGATTTCAAACTGGGCGACCCGCTCCACTTCAAGCGCCAGGCTTGCCAGCGCTTCGCCGATTTTTTTCATGCGGATGCTGGCCAGCTCACTGCCCTTGACAAAATGGCACTGGTAATCGTCGCCGTGCTTGCAGCCCAGAACAAAAACGCCGTCCATTCCCTTGGACAGGGCTTCCTTGATCCAGATGACGTTGACGGACCCCAGGCAGCGAATCGGAATCAGCCGGACATCCGCGGAAAACTGCAATCGGTTCAGTCCGGCGATGTCGATGGCCGGATAGGCGTCGTTTTCACAGACCAGGCCCAGAATTCGCATCGGCGGTTCGTCAAAATCGTCTTCCGACGGAACCTCGATGGCCTTGACCATGGAGCCGATGCTGTCGATATTGTAGTCCGCAAAGCCGATGATCCGCTCGGGACAGGCACCCATGCAGGTTCCGCAGCGCCTGCACCGCGTGGGATTTGGCTTTGGCGTGCCTTTTTCATCATCGTCCAGTGCGCCGAACGGGCATTCCTCGGTGCAGCGCTTGCACTGGGTGCATCTTTGAAAAAAGAAATCCGGAAATGACATGTCCCCCGACCTGGGATGCACCGCAACCCCGCGGTTGGTGGATTCTACGCACTGGATGGCTTTCAGTGCGGCTCCTGCGGCGTCTTCCATGGACTCTTCCATGGTCAGGCCGCGGCGGATGCAGCCTGCCGCATAAACGCCGGTCCGTTGGGTTTCATAGGGAAAACAGATGAAATTGGAATCGGCATAGCCGTTGAAAATGGCGTTATCCCGGAATCCGGGTCCCTGACGGTAAGCCAGATTGACCACCGGATCATCCACGGTAGCCGGCACCATGCCGGTGCCGAGGACCACCAGGTCGGCCTTTACCTGGATTTTTTCACCCAAAAGGGTGTTGTCGGCTTCGACCACCAGGCCGGACCCGTTTTTAGAAACACTCACGACTTCCCCCTTGGTCAGGAAAATGCCGGGGTCCTGCTGAAGGCTTTTGTAGAAAAGCTCCTGAAGTCCGGGGGTTTTCATGTGCTGATAGAAAATATAGGCCTTGCCGTCCGGAAAATCATCCCGGACATATTTGGCCTGTTTCAGCGCCACCATGCTGGTGATGGCGCCAGTATAGGCAAAGTCCTTGTCATCCCCCTGTCCCGGGCTTTGAATAAAGACGACGGACTGGGCTTCCCTGCCGTCCGATGGGCGGACAATCTTGCCCTTGGCGGCGATTTCCTCAAACTGGTGATTGGTGATCACATCGGCGATGGCGCCGTAACCAAGATGCGTCAATTCGCCCTCGGCAGGCACATAGGGCCGCCAGCCCGCAGCCAGAACCACGGCGCCGAATTTCTCGCCGTTTGGGTCAAAAGACAGAATATCATTTTTGCCCTTGTTGAATTCTTTATAAAGCTCGTTCAGCTTGTCCTTGTCCAGATCCTTGCCGTTTTCATCCACTTTCATTTCCGGAGGCAGCGGAAACGGCACGTCGAATTCCAGCGATTCACCCGGTTTTTTCAGGGTTACGGTAAAATCGCCGGGCTGGCCTGCAATGCGGGCAACTGTGGTGCCGGTTTTCACCGTAATGTTGGAAAAGGATTCGAGCTCACGGATTTTATCCGAGATCACGGGCGGAATCAGGTTGGTGTAAGGGGAAGCCACGGGCAGTTGTTTGCGCAGTTTGGCGGCATATCCGCCCAGCTTTGCTTCCTTTTCGACAATGGTGACATCGTAGCCGATTTTTGCCGCATCCAGGGCCGCGGAAATACCGGTGATGCCGCCGCCGATAACCAGAATCTTGCGGGTAAAGCTTTCCAGTTTGTAAGGCTCCGGGAGTTGAATTTTTTCAACCTTGATCATTCCCATCTTGAGATAATCATTGGCCAGCATCTGGGTGTGGTTGACATCGAGGGATTTGTCGCCTTTGGGATGGGACCAGACCACCTGTTCTCTCAGGTTCACCCGGTCCACAATACATCCGTCAAAACGGAAAATATCAAAATTGACCCTGCGGGAGCAGGCTGCGATGACCAGGGTATTGACGCCTTCTTCGCTGATGTCTTTTTTGAGCATCGCAACGCCTTCATGGCCGCAAAGAAACGGATGGGTCTTGGCTGTTTTGCGCGCTTTTTTGACCGTAGCGCAGAGGCCGTCAATGTCCAGGGCATCTCCGATTCCGCAACCCGTGCAGATATAAACGCCATATTTTTTATCCATGGTTAACCTCCTACCTCCTTACCAGAGTTTGAATGGCTTTAAGGGCCATGCCCGTCGCATTCTGATTGGACGACACCACATCCGCAGGCTTATTGGCGCATCCAGCAGCAAACATTCCGCCTTTGACAAAATCATTCACGATAAAGCCGTCTTCCGAATAGGTCAGATCGGCCGGAAGTTTGGCAAGGGCTGCTGTCGGCTGCATACCGGTAGCCAGTACGACCATATCCACGCTCTGGCGAATCTTCTCGCCGGTTACGGCGTTTTCAGCAACGACCGTAACATTGCGGGAACCGGGGTCTTCACTGACCTCGGCGACTTTTCCCTTGATAAAGAAGACGTTTTTATCCGCCTTGATATTTTCGTAGAACTTTTCGTAACGGTAACCCGGGGTCCGAAGATCGATGTAGAAAATGTAGATCTTCGCATCCGGATACTGTTCACGAATGTAGGTGACGTGTTTGAGGGAGGCCATGCAGCAGATATAGGAGCAGTACGGCAGGTGGTTTTCGTCGCGGGAGCCGGCGCACTGGACAAAAGCGATGCTTTCCGGCGCTTTCCGGTCCGAAGGCCGGGTGATCTTTCCGCAGGTGGGACCAGTGGTGGAGGCCAGTCTTTCCAGCATCATGTTGGTGATGATGTTGGGGTAGCGGCCAAATCCCAGATTGTCGATTTTGCCGGCGTCGTAAGGCGTCCAGCCGGTCGCCCACACCACGGCGCCGACTTTCAGGCTGATGGTTTTGGCCGTCATCTCCAGATCGATCGCGTCATATTTGCAGGCTTCCTTGCACCGTTTGGCATCTTCCGTGCCGATGATCTGCGGGGCAAGAACAAAACGAGCCGGTATCGACACGTCATTGGGGAGATAGGCCCCCTTAATCTTGTTCATGCCGAAATTGAAATCAGAAGTGATTTCAGTTTGGCAAACCGCCGCACAGTCGCCGCAGCAGGTGCAGTTTTCATTGACATACCTGGGGTTGATCCGGATGCTGGCATCGTAATTTCCGGCACTGCCGCTGATCTTCTCGACTTCAGCCATTGTCAGGACTTTGATTCTGGGATTGTCCTTGATTCTTCGAAAATTAATCTCAAGGCCGCAGGACGGGGGACACAGCTTGGGGAAATACTGATTCAACTGCGCTACTCTTCCGCCCAGGTAAGGATTTTTTTCGACCAGGAACACCTCGTATCCCACTTCGGCAGCTTCGATGGCAGTGGTCAATCCGCTGATCCCGCCACCAACTACCAATATGCTTCCACTAGCAGGGGCTGCTTTGTCTGCTGTCATGCTATCCCTCCGTGCATTATAAGGTTTGGGTTTGTTTTTCGGTTACAAGAATTAAGTGCTATGTTTTAAATTTTATGCGATGTTGCCCGCTTGAGGCCTAAAACTTAAAACGTAAAACTCAAGACCTTGTTAAAAAAAACCTCCAGGCATCCGAAGATACCTGGAGGTGCAATCATCCTGTTAAACAACGTCAACAGAAATTTCCATGATTAGGCAATCAGTTTGATGTAGTCTTTCTTGAAGACATCCCATTTGGCTGCTGCCGGGTCATACTTGGAGTTGACAAAGCAGAACCAGTTGGCATCATCCTGTCCGGGATAATCGGCCTGATAATAGAATCCGGGATAACGGGTTTCTTTCCGGAACTGGATGTGGCGAAGGTGTGCTTCGACCGTCCAGATGCGGTGATTGATTTCCCAGGCTCTCATCAGTTCGTGCAGATCGCCGGCAGCCAGTTTATCGCAGTCTTCGCGCATGGTTGCCAGAAGGTCCATAACGATTTCAAGGCTTTTTGAGCTGGTCTGATAGAATGTAGCCGTTCCTGCGCCGTATTCATGGGTGGCTTTCATCAGGCGAAGGGCCATGCCGGAGGGTTTGACATAAGCCGGGTTGATATCAACCGCCGTGGTGTAAGCGCAGTTGTCAAGATAGGTTCTGACCGGTTTGTAAACCATGTCGACCAGTTCCTTGGCGGACTGCTTCAAAGCGGGTTTGAAATCCGCATTGTCGCGGACGAATTTCACCATCTGCTTGGCGACGATCCGGCCTTCCGCATGGGAACCGGAAGAGAATTTGTGGCCGGAGCAGCCCACGCCGTCACCGGAGGTAAAGAGACCGACGACGGTGGTCATGCGGTTGTAAATTTTGCCCTTGTGACCCCATTTGTAGGCAGCCGGGACCCAGTCTTCATCCGGACCGGAAACCCACATACCGCAGCAGCCGGAGTGTGAACCCAGAAGGTAAGGTTCGGTCGGCATGACTTCGGAGTTTTTCTTTTCAGGTTCGGTGTTGGTGGCGCACCACAGGTTGGCCTGTCCGCAGGTCATATCCAGGAAGTCTTCCCATGCTTCGGACTCAAGGTGTTTGAGTTCTTTCTTGTCCATGGTTTTTCCAAGAGCTGCCAGAGCCGTAACCGTATCCATGATGATCGGGCCGCGTCCTGCCTTCATTTCAAAAAGCATCAGGTGGTTACGCAGACAGGTCGGGGTAACGGCGGCCGTACCGTAAGGAGCATATTTTTCCAGTTCGGCCTTGGCGGCGTCGCTGGCTGCAAAATTTTCACCCAGACCATTGAGGGTCTTGGCTTTGAAGAGCAGGAACCATGCACCGACCGGGCCGTAACCGTCTTTAAAACGGGCCGGGGTGAAACGGTTTTCCATCATGGAAAGTTCGGCGCCGACTTTCATGGCCATGGTGTAGGTGGAACCTGCGTTCCATACCGGATACCATGCGCGGCCTTTGCCTTCACCGACGGAACGGGGTTGATAGATATTGACGGCGCCGCCGCAGGCAACCATGATGGTTTTGGCTTTGATGATGTAAACGATGTTTTCACGAACCGAGAAACCCACTGCGCCGGCAACCTGATTGGCGTTGTTGGCGTCCAGCAGAAGCTCGACGATGAAGCAGCGTTCGATGATGTTGTCATTTCCAAGAGCCGTCTTGGCGGCTTCGGCAACGATTCTCTTGTAAGATTCGCCGTTGATCATGATCTGCCATTTGCCGGTGCGGACCGGAGTCGCCCCGCCTTTCAGGGAGCCCATTTCAAGGCCTTTTTTACCGTCCAGGGTTTTTCCGGCTTCGTCTTTTTTCCAAACCGGAAGGCCCCATTCTTCAAACAGATGAACAGAGTCATCCACGTGGCGGCCAAGGTCGAAAATAAGGTCTTCGCGAACCAGACCCATCAGGTCGTTACGAACCATCCGGACATAGTCTTCCGGGCTGTTGGTGCCGATATAGGTGTTGATGGCGGAAAGTCCCTGTGCAACGGCGCCGCTTCTGTCCATGGCGGCTTTGTCGCAAAGCAGGATTTTGGTGCCGTCTGCAGCCCATTTTTTGACTTCAAATGCCGTGCCGCATGCTGCCATGCCGCCGCCGACAATCAGAATATCAACTTCACGTTCTACAACCTTGGGATCTCTTTCGGCCTTGATTTCACCCACAATCTTGTTCGGTAATGCCATGTTATATCCTCCTCAAAAATTATATTTGATTCAAAGAGATGATCGAATAAATAATCCGATGCTGATGGGTTAGACCAATGTCGGTTTGAGCAAATTCATGCCGTCCGCCTCTTCTGTTGAAAGAAGCTGGCTGTCCAGGTCTTTGCCTTTCAGAGACAGATAACCGTTGGCCTGGCCTTCCGGAGTGGTGCGGATGGGGAACTTGAAGCGTTTGATGGTACCGTTTCTGAACTTGCAGGTCCAGACGACATCTTCGGTGCTCATCAGCGGCATGATGCTGCTTCCCAGCGGTACGAAATCGGAGTAGCCGCGGACTTCAATGGCCTGGGTGGGGCAAATCTTTACGCAGGAAAAACATTCCCAGCACTGATCGGGCTCCTGATTGTACGCTTTCATGGCGTTGGGATCGAGAACCATCAGGTCATTGGGGCAAATGTACATACATGCGGTTTTATCTCCGCCTTTGCAACCATCACATTTTTCTGCAATTACAAAACTTGGCATTTAAGATACCTCCATTGTTTATTGGCTTTTCATAAGTTCAAGTTAATACGCGAATGCAAATTCAGGTAGCATAAGATTAGGTCTGTTCAGCACCTCCCTTCATTTCTCTGCGGTCGCCGCGAAAGGCCGCTGTCTGTTTGCTGCGAATGGGTTGTAAGTGCTCGATTAAGGAAAAAATGAAATCCGCTTGATATAACCATCTGGAATTTATCTCAAATGGCATGGTAATTGCTTTAAATTACAACACAATAATTCATATAAGGTTGCATGAATATCACCCGGTGTTTTCCTTGTCAAGCACTTTTGGAAATTGTTCATCAATCGGATTCCGACCGTCACCCTGTAAATATCTTGCCAAAAAAATAATAACCCCATAATATCGGAAATAATCAAAACCAGAAAACATTCACTATTATACATAAAGGGTATTTATGACCACAACCGCATCGGATTGCAATTTGTTTACCGGCGCAAAGCGCTATGTTCTGGATGAAGAGCTGGCAAGGATCGTCAATATCTCAATGGCGCTGGAAATGCCGCTGCTGTTAAAAGGGGAGCCGGGTACCGGAAAGACCATGCTGGCCCATGCCATTGCGGAAGTCCTTCAGATGCCGCTGATCATTCTCAATGTCAAATCCAGCATGAAGCTGGTGGAGGCCCTGTACCAGTACGACACCCTGACCCGGCTCAATGACAGCCGGTTCGGCGACTCCAAGCGGGATGTCAGCAATATCGAAGATTATATCAAGATGGGAAAAATCGGCCAGGCATTTACCGCCGATACCCGCACGGTGCTGCTGATCGATGAAATCGACAAAGCGGATACGGATTTTCAGGACGACATGCTGGATGTCCTGGACCAGATGGAATTCGACATTATTGAAATCGACAAAACCATCCGGGCCAGACACCGGCCGGTGTTCATCATTACCTCCAATGCCAAGAAAGACCTTTCGGATCCGTTTCTGGGCCGGTGCAATTTCCATCACATCGCCTTTCCGGATCCCAAAATGATGCGCCAGATAGTCAAGGTGCATTTTCCGGAACTGGACAATGAACTGACGGAAAACGCCATTGGCGCGTTTTACAAACTGCGCGAGCTTGAAGCCGTCGAAAAACGTCCGGCGACCCGTGAGCTGATCAACTGGATTCGGGCCTTGTCCGCTGACCCTGATTTTAAGCCCGGCAGGCTGGCCAAGGGCGATGTGCCGTTTATGGGCATCCTCTTTAAAAAAAGCCAGGATTTTACCCGCGCGGCCAACGCCGTCGGCCGCAGGCGATTGTTTTAGTCGTTCAGCGTAAAAGCGGCGGATCCGTTTTATCGGCCGCCATCAGCGATATCTTGCAGCCCGAGGGCACCCTATGTTTGTGGATTTTTTTTATCAGGTCAGGGAATCCGGTATTCCCGTCAGCCCGACCTCGTTTTTGACCCTTCACCGGGCCCTCAGGCAGGGGCTGGTCACCAGCCTGAATGATTTTTACACGGCATCCCGGTCCATTCTGGTCAAAAGCGAGCGGTATTTCGACCTTTTCGATCAGGTGTTCGCCCACCATTTCAAGGGCGCGGAAATGCCGGATCAGGAAGGATTCGCTCTGGACGAAATGGCCAGAAGCCTGTTGGATACCTGGCTCCAGGATCCCAAAATTCTGGCCGATGCCCTGGGCGTCGATGAATCGGAGCTGAAAAATATGACGCCCGAGGAGCTCATCGAATATTTCAAGGAGCGCCTCAAGGATCAAACCGAGCGGCATGACGGCGGCGGCAAGTGGATCGGCACCGGCGGCACATCTCCGGTGGGCCATTCCGGGCGTCATCCCGGCGGTATGCGGGTGGGCGGCATGTCCCGAAACCGCTCCGCCGTCAAGGTCGCCATGGAGCGGCGGTACAAGGATTATTCCCTGGACGGTCCCCTGACCCAGGCCATGGTCGGAGAGGCCATCAAGCGCCTTCGCCATCTGGTTCCCTCCGGTCCCAAGGACCGGGTGAACGTGGACGCCACCATTTACCAGACCATGAAAAACGCAGGCGAAATTGAAATCGTTTTTGACCGCGCCCTGAAAGACCGGCTCAAGGTGATTCTGGCCATCGACAACGGGGGTTGGTCCATGGACCCGTATGTTGAGGTGGTGCAGACCCTGTTTGATTACGCCAAGGCTCAGTTCAAGGACATCAAGACATTTTTTTTCCACAATACCATTTATGATTCTCTCTGGAAAGATCCGTCCCGATACAAGGAGCCCAAGAAGGTGGAGGAATTTTCAGCCTTTGACCCGGACACCCGGCTGATCCTGCTCGGGGATGCCAGCATGGCCCCTTATGAGCTCATGGCCAGAGACGGCTCCATTCACATCGAAGAACGCACGTCCAAATCCAGCATCGAGCGGTTGAAATTTTTATCCGAAACCTTCAAGCACTGCGTCTGGCTGAATCCGGCGCCGGTTTCCATGTGGAATTACACCCCGACCATTTCGGCCATCGGCCGCATCTTCCCCATGTTTGAACTGTCCATTGACGGCCTGGAAAAGGCGGTTGCGCAGTTGATGGTGAAAAACTGACCGATGTTTCGGTGGGTTGCGCTTACAGCCGCACAAGCTGTGAATTTATTGTTATGCAAAATGAATAGGCGAAAAAGTTGAACAAAGGAATTTGGCGTGCCGCGGGAGCTTATGTGATATGGGGGCTGTTTCCGCTGTACTGGAAATGGCTTCAGCATGTCCCCGCGCTGCAGTTGATTTGCCATCGCATTTTGTGGTCGTGCCTCATACTGGCGGGTGTCATCCTGTGCATGCGCCAAACGAGGGTATTCCGCACAGCCGCGCTGACGCCTTCATCAGTCGGCATCTACACCGCCGCCGCACTGCTGGTCGGCGTCAATTGGCTGATTTATGTGTGGGCGGTCAACAATGGTTTTATCGTCGAATCGAGTCTGGGGTATTTCATCAACCCGCTCCTCAGCATTCTTCTGGGTGTCATTTTCCTGCGAGAACGCCTGCGCGCCTTTCAGTGGCTCCCCATCGGGCTGACGGCGCTGGGAGTTCTCTATCTGACCTTCTCCTATGGCAGGCTGCCCTGGATTGCCCTGACGCTGGCGTTCACTTTCGGCCTCTACGGATTGGTAAAAAAGACGGCGCCGCTTGGCTCGCTCTTCGGCCTGGCACTGGAGACTGGTCTTCTGTTTCTGCCCGCGCTGATCTACCTCGTTTATGCCGACAACATCGGCCAGGGCGCATTCCTGCATACCGGTGCAAGATCGGATCTGCTGATGATGGGCGCAGGGCTGATTACGACAGTTCCGCTTTTGATGTTTGCATCCGCTGTGCAGCGTATCCCGCTCTTTCTGGTGGGAATTCTGCAATTCATCACCCCCACGCTGCAGTTTCTTATCGGGGTGCTGGTCTATCGGGAACCGTTCGCCCACGACAAACTCATCGGCTTTGGCCTCGTTTGGGTCGCGCTGATTATCTTCGGCGTTGAAGGATATCTGGCCAATCGCGGGCGAATTGCGGTGGCAGCCTGACAGACACATCCGTTTCTGGTTATGGTGCGAATATCAAGCCCATCGGCCATATTGACAAAATTATTCCAATATTCTAAGTTGTTGACAAATATAAAATATAATTTTAGATTAGTCAGCATGTATATCAAACGCCAACTTGCCAATACCCTCCAAAAAGCCATGGAGCAATTTCCTGCTGTTCTGGTCACCGGTCCGCGCCAAGCTGGAAAAACCACTTTCCTACAGAACGAAGCTGGCGAAGGGTTTGCTTACGCCAGCTTTGACGACCCGGTGGAACGCTCCTTCGCAACTGCTGATCCAATCGGATTTCTCGACCGTTTCAGCGACAAACCCGTCATTCTCGATGAAATTCAATACGTACCGGACCTGCTCCCTTCACTGAAACTTCGCATCGACCGCCAGCGGCAGCGCAACGGACGCTGGATATTGACCGGTTCACAGCAGTTTCATCTCATGCGAAACGTCAGCGAATCACTTGCAGGGCGGATCGCAATCCTTGATCAACTCCCATTCAGTATCAGAGAACTGAAGAACCACGGGCTTCCATCGCTGGAGGCGCTTTTTTGGAACGGGTGCTATCCCGAGCCGTCACTGTACCCTGAAAAGCGTGATCTGTGGCTCCGCTCCTACGTTCAGACCTATCTGGAACGGGATGTGCGGCAACTTCAAAACATCAGGGATCTGCGGGCCTTTGAGCAGTTCGTCGCACTTGCCTGTGCCCTCCATGCGCAAGAATTCAACAGCTCGGTTTACTCGCGAGAGACGGGAGTCACCCTGCCGACCGCCAAGTCATGGGCAGGTGTACTGGAAGCATCCTATCTGCTCTGGCTGCTCCCCCCATTTTACAACAATCTGGGTAAGCGAGTGACCAAGTCCCCCAAACTCTACATGCTCGACCCCGCCATCGTCTGCTATCTCACCCGACAGCCCAGCGGAGAGGCGGCCCTGTCCGGAGCCATGGGGGGCGCACTTTTTGAGGGATTGATGGTTATGGAGGCGGTCAAATGCTTCACCAGTGCCGGGTTGAAACCGGTGCTCTGGTACTGGCGGTCTCACGATGGGCTTGAGGTGGACCTGATCCTTCAGTCAGGCACGAAGCTCATTCCCATCGAGATCAAGTTGACCAATAGTCCAACTGTTGCTCACCTTAACAGTCTCAAACGGTTTCGCGCCTTGGCCGGTGAGGAGACCTGCGAGCCCGGCATACTGGTTTGCCGGGTGCCGGAGCGCCAGCCACTGCCATACGGCATCACCGCACTGCCGTGGCAGGTTTTCCCCCAGTGGCTGGCTGAGCGGAAACTGTGTGGCGAAGGTGGAAACACGAACGGTTGAAGGTCGTGGTCACCTGACCACCGCGTCCGGTTTTGAAAAACTATTCAGGGCAGGAGAACCGGTCCCGAAGCCCCCGTTCCACCGTGACCACAAAATCCTGAACATTGGTTAAAATGGATCTTGCCGTAAGGGAGCCCCTGTCCGCCAGTTTGCTGGCGGCAAATTCCGACATATCCACCGAATAAAAATAGACGGGCCTGATATTTTGATCCGCCATGACCTGGTAGGATGGCGTCATGTTGCCGGCGGCAATGGTGTGAAGCTGCGTGGCCATGGCGATGACGGTCGTGGCTTTCCGGGTCAGCTCCCGCATCCGGTTCTGGGCCTCATAAACATTTCCGATAATTTCGGGAAGGGGGCCGTCGTCCCGGATGGAGCCGGCCAGAGCATAGGGGATGCGGCTTAAGGTCACCGCATGCATGATGCCGTTTTGAACCAGTCCGGCTTCAATGGCTTTTTGAATGGAGCCTGCGGCCCGAATCCGGTTGATGGCATCCAGATGCTTGTAATGGCCCCGGGGAAGGGTTTTCTTGGAGTAAATTTCCTGCCCCAGCGCGGTTCCGTAGATGGCGCCTTCCACGTCGTGCGCGGCAAGGGCGTTTCCGGCCAACAGTGCATGTACGTAGCCTCTATCGATCAGGGAGACAAAGGCGTTTCGGGCGTCCCGGTCAAAGACGACCGCGGGCCCCAGGACCCACACGATGAAGCCGTGCTCTTTTTCGTGATGAATCAGCCGGTAAAGCTCGTCATAGTCGATTGAAAAAGAAGTTTCGCGGGTCAGATGGGACCGGAATGCAAATTTATCGGCCATGGCGTCCGGAAAATCAAAGGCCTTGGTATGAACCAGAATGCCTTGCTCGCCGTTTTCATTCCGGCCGCAGGCAACCAGGTCCCCGGCGTTTAACCGCCGAAGTTCGGTGACCGCAAGGCGACTTCCGGGAAGGCGCACCACCGCGCAATCCATTCGGGATTTTTCAAGCAAAACCCAGTTGTCTTTTTCGATTTTCAGGTATTCGGGGAATATTGATGTGGCGTGGTAATTGTCCGGGGCCACGCCATTTTCAGGCGCCGGGTGAAAACTTGCGCAGGGAGCGTTTTGAAGCTCCGGACGGCTGAAATCCGGGGCGTGATAGACAGGCATTTGAAATTGCACGGGGCATCTCCTGTCCGGCAGTATTGACCGGAAAATTTCAACGATATTTGCGGCCGGTCACGTCCGTTTGAACAACCGCTCAATCTCCTGCCTGGGCCACTGAATCCATGTGGGGCGGCCATGGGGACAGTGCGCGGGAATCCTGCAGGCTTCCAGATCTTCAATCACGGCTGTCATCTCCGCAAGGGTCAGGGACTGGTTGGCCCGAATGGCGCCGTGACAGGCCATCAGCTTCAGGCAGGCATCCAGGGATTTTTCCAGGTCCGCCGATAAACCGGTCTCCAGGATGCGATCCACCATTTCGATCACCAGGGGCTTGATTTCCCTGCCGGAAAGAATCATCGGCACGGATTTGATCACAAATGAATCCTTGCCGAAAACTTCGACCTCAAAGCCGTATCGGCAAAGATCCGGAATGAGTTTTTCCAGAATCAGCGCCTGTCGGCAGCCCAGGTCCAGCGTTTCCGGAATCAGCAGTCGCTGGACCGAAGTCCGGTGCTGTCCGGACTTATCCGCCAGTTTTTCATACAGGATCCGTTCATGGGCCGCATGTTGGTCCAGCAGAATCAGGTTTTCCCCGGATTCGCAGAGGATGTAGGCGTTCAAAAACTGGCCGATGGGATTTATCCGGGCGGCCTGCGGCGTTTCCCATAACTGGGGCTGATCCGTCGGCTTCGGGGATCTGGTGAACGGTTGCGTCTCCGGCGGCAAAGCGGGGACCGGGGTGAATGCATCGTTTGATCCGGCGCCGGGAGAATTCCCGCCGGAAGAGGGGGGAATAAAGGGATATCGGCTTTCAGTTCGAGCCGGTTCCTCGGATATGGATGCCGGGGCAAGAAGTTTCGACGGTGGTGTCCAGGACGGTTTTTCTTCAAGGCCGAGGGCGGCTGAAACCACGGAAACGATGGCGTCGTAGATAAGCTGCTGACGGGAAAAACGGATTTCCTGCTTGGACGGGTGGACATTGACATCCACCTGGTCGCAGGGAACGGTTATAAAAAGGACTGCCGGCGGAAACCGCCCTTTCATCAGACGCCCGCCGTAGGCTTGTATCAGGGCATGCTGAACCATGCGGTTTCGGACGATGCGGCCGTTGACAAAAACAAAAATACACTGGGAAGTGGACCGCGACATGCGGGGATGCGACATCCATCCGGAAAGCAAAACGCCTTCGGTTTCGGTTTTGATGGGGAAAAGGCCGGCACCGAAATCCTTTCCAAGGATTTCGGTGATCCGTCCGAACGGTTCCGCCGCGGACCAGTTCTGAAGAACCGATCCGTTGTGGATCAGCTTGAAGTGAATATTGGGCCGTCCCAGGGCCATGCTTGAGATTACACCGGAGATATGCCCCATTTCCGTTGGAACGGTTTTTAAAAATTTCCGCCTGGCCGGGGTGTTGAAAAACAGGTGCTTGACCGTGACCTGGGTGCCTTCCGGAGAGCCGGTTTCCAGCACTTTCAGCAGTTTTCCGCCTTCAAGGACAATTTCCGTGCCTGTTTGTGCCGATGCTTCCCGCGTGACCAGCGTGAATCCTGATACAGATGCAATGCTGGGAAGCGCCTCTCCCCGGAAGCCCAGGGTGTCTATGGCAAACAGATCGCTGTCCGAGTAAATCTTGCTGGTGGCGTACCGCTCGATGGAGAGCAGGGCATCGTCCCGGCTCATGCCGCTGCCGTTGTCGCTGACCCGGATCAGGGATCTGCCGCCTTTTTCAATTTCAACCACAATCCGGGTGCTTCCGGCATCCAGAGAATTTTCAATCAGCTCCTTGACCACGGATGCCGGGCGCTGCACCACTTCTCCCGCCGCGATTTTATTGGAGAGAATCTCGGGAAGAATGCGGATTCGGGTCATGGATCACGTAAAGAGCTTTTCCCGGACAAACCGCTCGACAAATTCGGCATCCAGGGGGGAAAGATCAAATTTCAAACATGCGTCTTCGACCAGTTCCTTGGCGGTCTTCCTTGGATCGGCGGCGCGCTCCTGGGTGATCCATCGGGTTGCTTTTCTAAGGTCTTCGCCTTCCGGCAGAACGGTTGTCATAGTTTCGCCTTTTTTTCATGAAAATCGGTTGATTGTTCAAAATGATATGCAGTCTTTAAAAGATTCCCCTCGCTGAAATGCGGACCCATGAGCTGAAGGCCGATGGGAAGCCCTGTTCTGGAAAAGCCGCAGGGGACGGATATGCCCGGAATTCCGGCCAGATTCGCAGAAAGCGTGAACACATCCGACAGATACATGGTGAGCGGGTCATCCGTGTTTTCCCTGATGGCGAAAGCCGGCGTTGGGGCGACCGGAGAAATCAGCAGGTCGCACTTCTGAAACGCCTTTTTAAAATCTTCCATGATCAGGGTTCGGACCTGGGAAGCCTTGCCGTAATAGGCGTCATAATATCCCGCGGAAAGGGAATAGGTTCCCAGAATAATCCGGCGCTGAACCTCGGGTCCGAATCCCTTGGAGCGGGTGTTTCGGTACATGTCCGTCAAGGTGACGGCTGTTTTGTCCCTGAAGCCGTATTTGACCCCGTCATACCTGGCCAGATTGGAGCTTGCCTCGCAGGGGGCGATGACATAATAGGCTGCAACGGCATATTCGGTGTGGGGAAGCGAGACATCGACACACCGGACCCCGAGGTCCTGAAGGGTTTGAATGGCGCGATTGACGGCAATGGCCACTTCCGGGTCAATGCCCTTTGAGCTGTGGTATTCCTTGGGAATGCCCGCAACAAGCCCCTTGAGGTCGCCGGCAAGATACCGGGTATAGTCCGGAACCGGCTCCGGAACCGAAGTCGAATCCCGGGGATCGTGGCCGGAAATGGCATTCAGCAGCAGCGCGCAGTCACGGGTATCCTTTGCGATCGGTCCGATCTGGTCCAGGGAAGAAGCAAAGGCGACCAGTCCGAAACGGGACACCCGGCCATACGTGGGCTTCAATCCCACCACGCCGCAGTGGGATGCGGGCTGACGGATCGAGCCGCCGGTGTCCGATCCCAGAGACCCCAGGCACATGTCCGCGGCGACGGCTGCCGCGGACCCGCCGCTGGAGCCGCCGGGAATCCGGGATAAATCCCAGGGATTGTGCGTTGTTTTGAAGGCGGAATTTTCCGTGGAGGATCCCATGGCGAATTCGTCCATGTTGACCTTGCCGACCAGGACGGCGCCGGCAGCCTTCAGTTTTTGGATGACAGTGGCATCAAAGGGCGGAATAAAATTTTCCAGAATTCTGGAGGCGCAGGTGGTCCGGATGCCCTGCGTGCAGATAAGATCCTTGACGGCAAGGGGAATACCGGTCAGCGCCGTGCCCCGGCCTTCCGAAATGGCCTTGTCCGCGGCCATGGCCTGAGCCATGGCGGGTTCATCATTGATCGTGATATATGCCCCGACCCTGTCTTCAACGGCATGAATCCGTTCCAGCACGGCCCCTGTCAGTTCCTGCGACGTCAACCGGCGCCGGCTGAGCAAGGAAGCCGCCTGGCTGATTGTCAGTTCATAGGGTTTCATGTTCGATGCATCCTATCCCCCGATAACCCTGGGAACCGAAAATGTATCTTCATTTTTATCAGGCGCATTTGAAAGCGCCAGTTCCAGGTCCAGATGTTGCTTGATTTCATCCTCGCGAAAGGCGTTGGTTAAAAAAATGGCATGAGAGGTGGGGCTGACGCCGGACGTATCCAGGCGGTTCAGCGTATCCACATAATCCAGGATGGTTCCGATCTGATGCGAAAATTTATCGACCGCGGCTTCATCCAGCTCGATGCGGGCCAGGTCGGCGACATGAATGACGTCTTTTTTGGAAATTTTCATGATCTTGCCTGTGAATTGAAAAGTAGCAAAGTAAAAGGCCGGAATTCAAGAAGCCGATGGTGTTTGCCGGACATACCGCTTTCCTACTGTTTGACCAGCGATGCGTCCACGTTTTCCTGCCGCAACCGGTACATCATGGCGTCCGCCTCCGATGAACTGGCGTATTTTCCGATCACGACCATGTACCAGACGCCTTTTCCAGGGACCATTTTAGGCGTTTTTGATGCCGAAATTCCCTTGCTCCGAAGGCTTGCGATGAGTTCATCGGCAGCTTTTCTATCGAGCAGGGATGACAGTTGAACGGTAACCGGCTGTGCCGCCGCAGCCCTGTTGTCTGAGGCTGGGGGCGGCTGGGGTCTGGAAGCTGCCGCAGGCGGCCGTTCCGGAGCTGCCGCAGCCGTTCGTTCCGGCGCCGGCGGAAGCGGTCGTTCCGGAGCTGTTTCCCTTGGCTGAGATGATTTGAGATCATACATGGATTTAATCTTGACTTCCGGTCCCGGCTTGATGGCATCCGGCGGGTGTTCGGCGATCTCGGGTCTGACGGATGCTTGAATATCCGCTTTGGCCGGAGAAGCAGGCATGGAAGGCTGCGCCGGCGTCTGTGGAGCGGACGCCGGCTGGGCAGGTTTTGGCGAATCCGCGGGCTTTGCCGGTTTTTCAGGTTTTTCCGGTGCCGGCATCGGTATTTTTGCGATCTCATCCGTTTTTTTCTTGAGCTCTTCGGGATACTCCAATTCGACCTGCGATGTCAGAATGGCCGTCTCTTTGTCGTTCTGGGCCTTGCGGCTGTCGGTGAAAGTCTTTGCGAGCGTTGCGATCTCTGTGTCGATTTTTTTGTAATCAAAGAGGGCGGGCGCGGTTCCTCTGCCAACGATAACGCCGAGAAAAAAAATCCACCCCGAAATAAACAGCATGACACCGATCCAAAGCACGGAGCGTTTCTGCTGCGGATCGGGTTGGGGACCTGCGGATGGATCGTTGTTAGAATGATTTCTGGTTTTCATTGAAATATTTCCATAAAAAACAACCGGGATGCTTTTCGGATGGCTGCTTCACGACAGCGGTGGACGGCGCTACATGGATTGCGGCGCGGAAACCCCCAGAAGCGACAGGCCGTTGGCGATGACCTGCCTGACGGCCGTCATCAGATAAAGCCTTGCCTGGGTCAACCGGGGATCGTCGGTCAGCACCCGCTGCCGGTTGTAGTAAGCATGAAATGCCGCAGCCAGTTCCATGAGAAAAAAAGTAATGCGGTGCGGAGCCATCTGCTGCGCACTGAATCGGACAATTTCCGGGTATTTGATCATCATTTTGATCAGTGAAATATCCTCAGGCGTGCTAAGGAGGCAAAGCACCGCATCTGTTGCCGGAATTCCGACTGCCCCCATTTCTTCGCTTTTCCGGACGATGCTGCAAATTCTGGCATGCACATACTGGACATAATACACCGGATTCTCATTGGTTTTTTGCTTTGCCAGCTCAAGGTCGAAATCCAGTGTATTATCTGCGCTTCGGGTTAAAAAAATGAATCTGGCGGCGTCCTTGCCGACTTCCTGGATGACGTCCCGAAGCGTCACAAATTCGCCCGCGCGGGTGGACATGGCAACGGGCGTGCCGGCCCGCAGCAAACTGACAAGCTGTACCAGGATGACATGAAACTGCTCTTTGCGGTACCCGCCGGACAGGATGGCGGCGGTCACCCGGGGGATATATCCATGATGATCCGCGCCCCACACATCGATCACCTTTTCGAACCCCCGGTTGTATTTGTCATAATGATAGGCGATGTCCGAGGCGAAATATGTGGTTTGCCCGTTTTGCCGGACCACGACCCGGTCTTTTTCATCCCCGTGGGAAGTGGTATCGAACCAGAGCGCCCCGTCTTTTTCATAGATGATGTTCCGGTGCCGGAACGATTCGATGACGGATGAGACTTTCCCGGAATCATAGAGGCCTTGTTCGCTGAACCAGCAGTCAAAGACCACACCGAAGGATACCAGATCCTGCTTCATCCCCTCCAGAATCAGATCGGCGGCATAACGGGCGCAGGACATGACGGCTTTTTCGTCGGGCTGATCCAGAAGGTCGGAGCCTTTCAAGTCAAGGATCCGGCCGGCGATATCCTTGATGTAGTCTCCCTGGTAGCAGTCATCGGGAAACCGGATGGATTCCCCCAGAAGTTCCTGGTAACGGAGAAAGACCGATCTGCCGAGGGTGTTGATTTGCCTTCCGGAATCGTTGATATAATATTCCTTATGGACATCGTATCCGCAAAAGGCCAGGATATTGGCAACGCTGTCACCGACAGCGGCGCCGCGGCCGTGACCCACATGAAGGGGGCCGGTCGGGTTGGAGCTGACAAATTCGATCTGAATTTTTTTTCCGTTGCCCAGATTGGCGGCCCCGTACCGGGGTCCCTGTTCAAGAACCTTCTTTAAAAACCCGGCCCAGGATTCCGGGCGAAGATAGAAGTTGATAAACCCCGGCCCCGCGATATCCATCCGGTCGATCAGCCTGTCCGAATCCTGCATGTATGTAACGATCGCCTCGGCTATTTTTCTGGGAGGCATTTTTTGAACGGCGGCCGAAACCATTGCGACATTGGAAGAATAATCCCCGTGGGACAGTATTTTAGGGACTTCAATCGCTATTTCCGGAAATTCCGGCGAGGCAATCGCTCCGTTTTCATGGGCCGATTTCAATGCCTGCAAAATAAGTTGTTCGAGCAGTTGTTTCATGAATAAATTACACGATCCCGTTGAATGCATCACATGTCATTTTCTTGCAAATTCATAGAAGGTTTTCCCGATCAAGTCAAGAAGCATGACGCCTGGCTTATACCTTTCCAAATACATACTTGCTGATCAAATCCTCGAAATCGATGGCCGATTCGGTGTCGGTAATCTGGTCCCCGGGCTTCAGGACAACATCCGATCCGCCCGGGGTCAGCTTGATGTAGCGATCCCCGATCAGGCCGGAAGTCTTTACGGACGCGATGACATCATCCGTCAGCACGATGTTTTTCTGTATGTTCAATTGAACCAGAGCCATCTGGCGTTTCGGATCAAATCGTATGGATCCGACCTGACCCACTTGAACCCCTGCGATTTCAACCTGGGAGCCGGTTTTAAGTCCCGCAGCGGATTTGAACCTGGCATCCAGTGCATAGAAATTATCTCCGAGCCATTGCATCTTGCCGAGTTGAATGGTTAAATATCCGACACAGGCGATTCCGATCAGCATGAATACCCCAACGGCCATCTCAATGGATGTCTTTTGCATCTTACCTCCAAATCAGCAGACTTTGAATTGATAAAACAGGTTTGAACCGGACTCCGCGGTTTCCAGCAGCGCTTCCAGGTTGCTATCCCGGGTTGCCTGGGCAAAGCCGACGCTGATGGAAAAACAGAAATCCGGGCTGGGTTTGAGATCGCTGAGGTCTTTGCCCTGGATCTCGCCGGCCAGGTTTTCGCAGAAGGCCCGGGCCCGGGCCCTGTCGGCATTTGAAATCAGAAGAACGATTTTGTTCAGCCCGAGTCGGGAACAGGAATCGGTGATGGCCATCCTGCGGCGAATTCTAAGGGTCAGGTTCTCAATGACAGTCTGGCCGGCGATATGCTCTGCATGCTCATAGGTCTTGTCAATATTTTCAAACGTAAAGATAATCAGTGAAAATGCGATATCGTGATTTTGAAGGCGAACCATTTCCTGCAAAAAACGCCTTTCGACATAAGTCTGACGGCGCGTGCCGGGAAGGGTTTCTTTCCCGTCCTCATAACCATAGATGAAGTTTCGGATTTCCGGAACGGCAGTGCGCTGAATTTCATCCGGGCTGCCCTCGAACAGAATTTTCCCGTCGTTCAGCATGGCAATCCGCTGGGAAATATAGAAGATATCCGGGATTTCATGACTGACCACAACGCCGGTAAATCCGAATTTTTTCTGATAATCGGATATCATGCCGAGAACGGCGTTTTTGCGAATGGGGTCCAGGCCTGTCGTGGGTTCGTCAAATAAAATGATTTCAGGGTCGGTCATGAGCGCTCTTGCCAGGGCAACCCGTTTTTTCATCCCGCCGGAGAGCTGTGAGGGGTATTTGTCCTCAATTCCCCGAATATCGAGATGGGCCATCTTTTCAGTTGCGCGCCGGCGGACCTCCTTGTCCGGCAGGGACGTTGTCTCCTTTAGCGGCAGCGCGACGTTTTCACATACCGTCAACGAGTCAAACAGGGCATTGCCCTGGAACATGTAACTGAATTTTCGTTTCAGGTTTTTTCGCTCGCGACGTTTCATACCGGAAAGGGGGTGGCCGTCAAAAAGAATCTGACCGGAATCCGGTTCCAGAAGGCCGATAATGTGCTTGAGCAGCACGCTTTTCCCGCCGCCGCTCTTTCCGATGATGGTGGTGATCTCACCCTGATAAATGCTGAGCGTAATGCCATCCAGAACATTGTTGGAGTCAAATGTTTTATGAATATCATTCAATTGGATCAGCGGTGTTTTCATGAATGGTCATCCAAAATTGTCGGCGCGCCTTTGGTCAAATCCTGAATAAATGCAATCGGAATCCGTAAAACCGCAGGGCGCCGATCCGGTTATCTTGCATGGATTACAGCAGAATTGAAGTCAGCACATAGTCCGTAATCAGTACCAGTACGCATGACAGGACCACGGCGGATGTGGTTGAAAGGCTGACGCCCTTGGACCCGAAGCCGTCGGTCTGCAAATGGGTAAAAAACCCCTTGAAGCAGCATACGGTTACCACCACCAGCGCAAAGACAATGGATTTGGCAAAGCCTCCGGAAACATCTTTCATCACCACGCTGGATTCAACCCGCGCAAAATAAATGCCCGGATTGATGCCCAGAAGGAGCGAGCCTGTCAGGTATCCGCCGAAAATGCCGATGACATCGAACAAGGCGGTCAGCAGCGGAAAACTGATGATCGCGGCAGCGATTCTGGGGCTGACCAGATATCTTACCGGATCGATATCCATGGTTTCAAGTGCGTCAATCTGTTCGGATATCCGCATAATGCCGATTTCGGCCGCCATGGCGGATCCGGCCCTGCCGATGATCATGATTGCGGTCAGCACCGGTCCCATTTCCCGAACCATCGATAATGCCACGGCAGCGCCCAGCATTCCTTCGGAACCGAATTTCACCAGTGTGTAATACCCTTGAAGGCCCAGAACCATTCCGGTGAAAGCGCCGGTCAGGCAGATGACAAAAACCGATTTCATGCCGATGAAAAAAACCTGTTCCACGATTTTATAAATCTGGATCGGCGGCGAAAAAATATGAATCAGGCCCCATATAAAAAACACGGTCATTTTGCCCAATCCCCGGACAGGGGACAGGGTCAATCGGCCCAAGGTACAAACCGACAGTTTGACAGCGGACAGGACGGTCATGGATAACCCCCTTGCTCAACAAGCTTTTTCTTTGATTGACCGTATACTACAGCGAAAAATCCGGATGTGTCAAGCCAATGCCATTGATCGGATAAAGAAATCCGCGCGCTGGAAACCATCGGGGGGAGGCGCCTTGAAAATCCAGGATGTCAACGAAACGGACGGCTTGATGCCGGCGATCCGTTTTGAATTTACGGTAGCAGGCAAAATATCGCTTGCTTTTTCAAATGGGTGACATTAAAACTTTAAAGTTGTTGCAATTACTTTCGATTTCCGATCCGAAAAATAATTTACCTTGGTTTGCAGGAGTTTTTATGTCATCAGCACGAAACCGTATTTTTTTTGCATCAGTGATGGCGATACTGCTGCTTTTGACTGTGCGCACTGGCCTGTCAGCAGCAGCCTCTCCCATGGAATCGCTCAGGATTCCGATCGAATCGGTGTTGAGTCTATTAAAGGATCCGAAATACAAGGACCCGGTTCAGCGCCAGCAGCAGCGGGATAAGATTTTCGCCATAACCCGAAAGCTGTTCGATTATACCGAAATGTCCAGACGGACGCTCGCCCGCAACTGGAAATCGTTCAGCCCCGGGGAGCAGCAGCAATTCGTCGAAGTGTTCGCCGACCATCTCAGCAATTCCTATATGGATAAAATTCAGGGCGAATACAAGGGGGAAAGCGTTATCTTTTTGAATCAGGAGATGATCGCCGATGGAAAAGCCCTTGTGACAACCAAAATCCAGCGCCAGACCAGCGATATCTCCGTGGATTACAGCATGCTGCTCGTCGATAATCTGTGGCGGGTTTACGATGTCAACATCGAGGGCGTCAGCCTGATCAAAAATTACCGAACCCAGTTTGATCAGATTCTGTCCAAGGAATCCCCGGCGCAGTTGATCGAACGGTTACAGAAGAAAGTTGATGTGAAAAACGAAAATTGACGGCATCGTACCAGTCCGGATGCTGCGCGCCTTGCCTGCGGCCGTTTTACGAAACCGTCCGGATTTTGACTTTTTATGGATTCATCAAAATTAATGAATGTGGATGTCCGGCCAGTCCATCGGAAATGAGGTTCTTTTGAAAAAAACAGCGATCATCCTGATCCTATCCGGTCTATGCTTGTTTCTACCTGGTGTTCAGGCTGTTTATTCCGCCGATTCTCCGGCGGCCCGGACCCGTTCGTCCGATGATGCGGATTACCTGGACGATGCAGAGCCGCGTTCTACTGTTGCCGATCCGCTTTACGAAGTGAACCATGCCGTATTTGAATTCAATGACAAAATGTATTTCTGGGTATTGAAACCCGTTGCCCGGGGGTACAAGGCGGTTGTTCCCGCAGTGGTCCGTCAGGGCGTTCGGAATTTTTTTCACAATCTTGGATCGCCGGTTCGGATCACCAACTGCTTTTTGCAGGGAAAGATGGGGGCTGCCGCATCCGAGATGTGCCGATTCGTTTACGACACGACTTTCGGAATTCTGGGGTTCTTGGATCCGGCAAAGGATTACCCCCATCTGAATCCGCCTGAAGAAGATTTCGGACAGACGCTTGGCGTCTTTGGAGTCGGCAACGGCTTTTATCTGGTGCTGCCTTTTCTCGGACCTTCAACGCTCCGGGACGCGGTCGGCATGGGGGGAGACTATTTTCTGAACCCCACGGCATATATCGATCCTGCGGTGATCGGCTGGTCGATGAAAGCCGAGGATTCCGTCAACGATCTGTCGTTTCGTATCGGTCAGTACGAGGAATTGAAGGATGCGGCCATTGAGCCCTATACATCGTTCAAAGATGGGTATATTCAATATCGAAACAAGAAAATCAGTCAGTAACGGATTTTGAGGAAACATCGTGAAGGTGACGTCCAAACTTCCGGATACCGGCGTTACGATTTTTTCCCGGATGACGGCACTGGCCGATGCGCATGGCGCCATCAATCTGTCCCAGGGATTTCCGGATTTTGAAATTTCAACCGATCTGATTGAAAAAGTGCAAGAACACATGCGCGCCGGCAGAAACCAGTACGCCCCCATGCAGGGGGTTGCGGCGCTTCGGGAAAAAATCGCAGAAAAAGTTTATCGGCTCTATGAGGCCCAATATGACCCGGAATCCGAGATTACCGTTACTTCCGGGGCTACGGAAGCTATTTTTGACGCCATTACCGCCGTGGTTCATCCCGGCGATGAAGTCATCGTCTTTGAACCGGCTTATGACTCTTACGTTCCGGCCATTCAGCTCTGTTCGGGGGTTCCCGTTTATTTAAAGCTGCATCATCCCGACTATCACATCAACTGGGATGAGGTCGCAGGCGCCGTCAATTCCAATACACGCCTGATCATTCTGAACTCCCCGCATAATCCCACCGGCGCGGTCCTGTCCGGAAAAGATATCGCCGCACTGATCGCAATTGTGCGAAACACGGATATCTTAATCCTGAGCGATGAGGTTTACGAGCACATCGTTTTCGACGGCAGGACTCATGAGAGCATGTGCCGGCATCCGGAACTTTTTCAGCGCAGCTTTGTGGTATTTTCCTTTGGGAAAATGGTTCACGCAACCGGGTGGAAAACCGGATACTGCCTGGCACCCCGGCCGCTTACGCAGGAATTTCAGAAAATTCATCAATTTGTCACCTTTGCATCCAATACGCCGGTTCAACATGCCCTGGCGGATTTCATCTCGACTCCGGATGCCTATCTGGGCTTGTCGGCATTTTATCAGAGAAAACGGGATTTCTTTCGATCCCGGATCGCACAGTCGCGGTTCAAGATACTTGCCTGTCGGGGATCCTATTTTCAGCTCCTGGATTATTCGAACCTCTCTGAGGAACCGGATGAGGCGTTTGCCGCGCGCCTGACCACGGAATTCGGCGTTGCAGCCATTCCGCCTTCGGTGTTTTACCGGGACAAATCGGATCACCGGGTGCTTCGCTTCTGTTTTGCCAAAACTTCCCGAACCCTTGAAGCAGCGGCGGAAAGACTTTGCAGCATCCGCAGCATGTAAGCATCCCCGGAGATTGGCACCCTGCCTGCGGGATGCGCCGGATTCAACATTCTGCCAGCTTTTAAGAACTATCAGGAATCATGCCCGAAATTCTGTATTCTGAATTCAAATCTTACATGAGCGGATTGCAATCCGCTTCCGGTTCCCTGTCGCCGCTGCCGCCGGTCGTTCTGATCTTCGGGGACGAACTGCTTTATAAATCCGTGCTTCAGAATCTGCTGGATGTGATGATTCCGCCGGAAAAACAGGCATTCAATTATGAGCCCGTGGATGGCATTGCGGAAAACCTGTATCCGGTGATTGAGAAGCTCAATACCTATCCGTTTTTTTCCGGGCAGAAAGTCGTGGGTTTTCTGGATACGCGAATATTTTACGCCAAAAAAAACGCCGCGGACATTCTTGAAAAAGCAAGAGAAGCCCATAAAGAGAAGGATCTGAAAACAGCCGCCCGATATTTTTTCAGTCTGCTGTCGGTAGCGGGCCTTTCATTGGAAGATGTTTGCGACAAAAACTACGCCGGTTTGAACATGGATATGGATGCCATCGGTGATACGGCCTGGCTGGACAATCTATTGGAATATTGCGCGGGGAACCCCTCCATGGAAGCCTCCGGTGAAGATCCAACCAAAACCCTGCAGCAGGCGGTTGAAAAGGGGTTTCCAAAGGGGAATCATCTGATTCTGACATCCGATATGGTGGACAAGCGAAAGGGACTCTACAAGGTCATCATGGAAAAAGGCCTTGCGGTTGACTGCTCCGTGCCGAAAGGTGAAAACTGGGCGGACCGTCAGGCGCAGGGGGCCGTGCTTGCAGAACAGATGAAGACGGCTCTGGCGCCATCGGGCAAAACCCTGGATAAGGCCGCGTTTCAGAAACTGGTGGAGATTACAGGGTTTGATCTGCGGTTGTTTGCGGGGAATCTGGAAAAACTGGTGCAGTTTGCGGGAGACCGCAAAACCATTGCCGTTGAAGATGTCGAATCCGTGCTGCCCCGCACCCGTCAGGATCCGATATTTGAACTGACCAATGCCGTGACGGACCGGAATTTTGATGCCGCCTTGTTTTATCTGCAGTCCCTTCTGGCAAGAGGGTTTTTTCCGCTTCAAATCATTGCAGCCATCATCAATCAGATGCGAAAAGTCCTCATTGCAAAAGATTTTCTGGAAAGTCCGGCAGGCAGGTTCTGGAAATCCGGATTTACTTTTGATCAGTTCAAAAAGCAGTTCAGCCAGGCCATATTGCCCGCGCTTCAGGCGCATGATGTGGTACTGACCACCCGGCTCGGCGAATGGGAAGGCCGGCTGCATCCAAAATCGGAAGTCGATGCAGCGCCGCCGGACAAAAAAAAGAAAAAGCAGGCGGAGAAAAAATCAGCGCAGCCGGCAACCGATTTGCTGCTGGCAAAACCGCCTGCAAGCCCGTATCCGCTCTTTCTGTTGATGCAAAAATCAGATCGGTTTTCTTTAGCGGAGCTGATCCAGGCTGTCATTGGCCTGGATCAGGCCAATTTAAGCCTTAAGTCCAGCGGACTGAACCCGGAGATGATTCTTGAAAAAACGCTGCTGAACATCTGCGGCTTGCCTCAAGTAAAGGCGAAGCAGAATCGATAAGTCATCTTGATTCGGACTTTCCGCCATCCGGATGCCGATGCTCCGGTCCGGATGCCGGCATGATTTTATTTGCCGCCAGATGGTTGATGATGCTGGCTTGATAGCCGGCGCCGAATCCATTGTCGATGTTTACCACCGAGACCCCGGAGGCGCAACTGTTGAGCATGCTGAGAAGCGCCGCGATGCCGCCGAAGCTGGCCCCGTAGCCGACGCTGGTGGGAACGCCGATGACAGGACAGGCGACCAGGCCGCCCACAACGCTGGCAAGCGCCCCTTCCATTCCGGCAGCAACAACGGCCACATTGGCCCGGGACAGGTCCTCCCGGACAGCCAGCAGTCGGTGAATCCCGGCAACTCCCACATCATAGAGCCGGCTGACCTGATTTCCAAGCGTTTCAGCCGTTATCGCGGCTTCTTCCGCGACCGGCATATCGGATGTGCCGGCGGAAACAACGACAATCCGGCCTGTTTTTTCAACAGGATCGGGATGAATCACGACGATTCTGGCCATTTCGTGGTAAACACAGGCAAGTCCGGTGTCCTGAATGGCCGCATGAACAGGAATGCTCGCACGCGTGGCCAGGATGTTGCGGTGATGCTCGGCAAGTTTCCGGACAATTCCCTGGATTTGCGTCAGGGTTTTCCCCTCGCAGTAAATGACTTCCGGCGCGCCGCTTCGAAGACTCCGGTGATGATCGATGCGGGCAAACCCGATATCCTCAAACGGCAGCCGTTTGAGGATATCCATCGCCGCATCCGCGCCGATCCGGCCGTTTTGAATTTTCTCAATCAATGCTTTTAAATAATTTTCATCCATTTAGCAAATCCCGTATCCGTTTGTATTCCCCGCAACGTTAACGATGAATGGGTTCCGAGTCAAACAAAATATCGCAACACCGGTCCTCAGAATTGTCGCCAAAAGCTCCGGAGCTGCGCGCCTTGATCTTGAACTTTTTTCTTTGCCGTCACAATTTTGACTTTTTACGAATTCATCATTATTATTGGCCGTGAGATTTCTGATTGTTAGGGATGCGATCCCCGACAGCAGTAAACCGTATATCTTCTAAGGGCCGCGAATTCGTCATGCCCGTAACCCAATGATATTTGAAAGGAAACGATCATCATGAGCTTTGATTTCAATGCGGACGATATTTTTGAAATGGCAGAGCAGCTTGAACGAAACGGCGCGAAGTTCTACCGGAGTGCATCCGAGACTGTGTCGGATCCGCAGTCCAAAAAATTTTTGCTCCAGTTGTCGCAGATGGAGGTGGAACATGAAAAAACCTTTATGGCGATGCGCGCCGGCTTGAATGAAACGGAAAAGGCCGCAACAATTTTTGATCCCGAGCACGAGGCTGTACTCTACCTGCACGCTCTGGCCGATACCCGCGTATTTTTTCAAAAAACGATCGATTTGAAATCCATGAAGGAAATCCTGAAATCCGCCATCGAAGCGGAAAAGGATTCCATTGTATTTTATCTCGGCATGAAGGATGTGGTTCCCGAAGCGCTCGGGAAAACCCGGATAGACGGGATCATCAAGGAAGAAATGGGCCATATCCGGCTTCTCGGCAAGGCGTTGGTGGCATTGAAATAATCAAAATCCGCCATTCACAAATCATTTTTTACTGAAGTTTGCCGTTTTCGGCCAGATCCTCCAGGCCGCAGCGGTCCAGAAGACGGATATCGCCGCCCTGAACACGGATCAGCCGTGCAGCCGCCATTTTGGTGAAGATTCGAGACAGCGTTTCCGGAATCGTCCCCAGCAGGCTCGCAATCTGGCTTTTGGAGATGGCCAGCTTAACGGTATCCGGATTTTCCTGTTCATCGGATAAGTATAACAGGTACGAAGACAGGCGTCCGGGCACTTCCTTTAGTGATAGATTCTCGATCTGGACCGTGAACTCCCGCAGCCGAAGAGACAGGACGCCCAGCATGCTCAGGGCCAGTGAGGGGTTTTGATGGATCAATGCCACAAATGCAGTCTTGGGGAAAAACAGCAGGCCGGTTCCGGCAATGGCCTGGGCGGTGGCGGGAAATGGCCGGCCCGTAAAAACGGGGACTTCTCCAAAAGGTTCTCCATGGCCGAAAATATGCAGGATCTGCTCCTTGCCATCGGGCGCAACCTTGAAAATCTTCACTCTCCCGCTGACGATGGTATAAAATCCATTGCCGGCATCTCCTTCTGAAAAAATGATTTGCCCCTTGTCATAGTCTTTTCGTACAGTAATTGCGGAGACCTTCCGCAGCGCCTCTTCACCAAGCCCGTTGAAAAGCGGGGTTTTAGAAATAATCTCAATGGCTGTTTTCATGTTTTTTTACTTATTTGCGGTTTATTCGGGTTTTATTGACTTAAGTCAAGGACGCCGCGTTGATTTTCGGGATAAAACCGGACCCGATACTAACGGAAATCACAGTTCAATAAATAACAGGCTGAAGCAACCTATTCCAACCCGTGATTCTCTTCAGCCCAACCCCCATAAAGAACCTGTCGAAAGGAGATCACCATGTTTTGTTATCAATGCGAACAGACGGCTAAAGGCGAAGGATGCACCAAGATCGGTGTTTGCGGCAAGCAGCCGGAAGTTGCAGCCCTTCAGGATTTGTTGATTTATACGGTAAAAGGTCTGTCCCAGGTTGCTGTTGCAGCCCGAAAGGCAGGTGTGGTGGATGATAGCATCAACCGCTTTACCTGTGAAGCCATTTTTTCAACGCTCACCAACGTGGATTTTGATCCGGACCGGTTTGTCAGCCTGATCCGGGAGAGCATTGAGAAGCGAAACTCCCTGAAATCCAGAATTCAGGCATCCCTTCCCGTAGGCCCCGCGGACTTCATTCCTGCCGGAACGCTTGAAGGCCTGGTGAAACAGGGCGAATCCGTCGGCGTCAAGTCGGATCCATCCATCAACCCCGATATTCTATCCCTTCAGCAGCTCTTGATTTACGGGATCAAGGGGCTTGCCGCCTATGCCGATCATGCCGCCATTCTGGGGCAGTCGGATGACGGCGTCTATGCCTTTATTCAGGAAGCCATGGCCGCAACCCTGGACAAGCAACTGGGGGTCAACGAGCTGGTAGGGCTGTCCCTGAAATGCGGCGAAGTCAACCTGCGGGCCATGGAGCTTCTGGACGCCGGCAATACCGGTGCATACGGGCATCCGGTCCCCACTTCGGTTCCCCTGGGCGCCAAAAAAGGAAAGGCCATACTGGTGTCCGGCCATGACCTGAAAGACCTGGATGAGCTTCTCAAACAAACCCAGGGAAAAGGCATCAACATCTACACGCATGGTGAAATGCTGCCTTGCCACGGGTATCCGCAGCTTAAGAAATATCCGCATTTTTTCGGCCACTACGGCACCGCCTGGCAGAATCAGGCCAAGGAATTCGCCGCATTCCCCGGCGCCATCCTGATGACCACCAATTGTATTCAAAAGCCAAGGGAAACCTATCAGGACAACATCTTTACAACCGGGCTCGTGGGCTGGCCGGGGGTCATGCACATCGCCACCAAGGATTTCACCCCGGTGATAGAAAAAGCACTGTCTCTTCCGGGTTTTACGCAAGACGTCCCGGGCAAATCGGTGATGGTCGGTTTTGCCAGAAATGCGGTCCTGAATGTTGCGGGAGCTGTGATCGATGCGGTAAAGAGCAAGGCCATCCGTCACTTTTTTCTGGTCGGCGGCTGCGATGGGGCCAAACCCGGACGGGATTACTACACGGAATTTGTGGAAAAAGTGCCTTCTGACTGTGTGGTGCTGACCCTTGCCTGCGGAAAATTCCGCTTTTTTGACAAGGACCTGGGAAATATCGGCGGCATCCCCAGGCTTCTGGATGTCGGGCAGTGCAACGACGCTTACTCGGCGATTCAGATCGCGGTTGCCCTTGCCAATGCTTTTGGTTGCGGGGTCAACGACCTGCCGCTTTCCATGATTCTGTCCTGGTATGAACAGAAAGCCTGCGTCATTCTGCTTTCACTGCTGCATCTGGGGATCAAGGACATTCGCCTGGGGCCGAGTCTTCCGGCCTTTATTACCCCCAATGTGCTGGATGTGCTGGTCAAAAATTTCAACATCATGCCCATCAAAACGCCGGATGAAGACTTGAAGGCGATTTTGGGATAATGGCAGATCCAAGTTAAGGAAGGTTGTGTTTGCGAAAATCTTTCTTAACTTGGATTAAGGTTTTTGAAAATTCCTGATCATCATCACTCCGGTGAAAGCCGGAGCCCGTAACCGTATAAAATATTGGGAGAAGACAAAATGAAATGCCCGGGTCAAGATACCCAGTACTGGAAGCCGGGGGCGATTTTTGAAGCCAGATGCCCGGAGTGCGGCGGCAGTGTGGAATTTTTCAAGGACGATACCACCCGCAAATGCCCTGGCTGCGGCCACCGCTTTGTCAATCCCGAAATGGATTTCGGATGCGCCGCTTACTGCCAGTTCGCCGAGCAGTGTCTGGGGTCCATGCCGGCCGAACTTCTGGCCCAGAAGGAAGATCTGCTGAAAGACCGGGTGGCCATTGAAATGAAGCGGTATTTTAAAACCGATTTCAAACGGATCGGCCATGCTTCCCGGGTGGCCCGGTACGCGGAGCGGATTGCAAGAACCGAAAAAGGCAATATGGCGGTGATTCTGTGCGCGGCCTTCCTCCATGACATCGGAATTCACGAAGCGGAGCGGAAACACGGCAGCACGGCGGCCCGGTTTCAGGAGCTGGAAGGGCCGCCCATCGCCAGATCCATTCTGGCTAAACTGGGCGCAAAATCCGAATTGATTGATGAGGTCTGCGATATCGTGGGCCATCACCACCATCCCCGGCCCGAGGAGACCGTCAATTTTCAGGTGCTTTATGACGCCGATCTGATCACCAATATCGAAGAAAACCGGAAGGAATCGACGGCTTCCGCGGATCGACTGAAAGATATCATCGAAAAATCGTTTTTAAGCGAAAGCGGCCGCGGAATTGCCCGGGAAACATTGCTGTCATAAAGAGGACTGTGCCATGAAAGTACTGCGAAAAATAATTCAGATCGATGAAGAACGCTGCGACGGCTGCGGCCAGTGCATCACGGGCTGCGCGGAAGGCGCCCTCAGGCTTGTTGACGGCAAGGCGCGCGTCGTTTCCGACAAATACTGCGACGGCCTGGGCGCCTGTATCGGCGAATGCCCCACGGGCGCGCTGACCATTATTGAAAGGGAGGCCGAAGAATTTGACGAGGCCGCGGTTGAAGCCCTTCTATGTAAATCTCACCCAAAGGCTTCCGAGCCTGCCGGTGGATGCCCGTCCGCGGGTCTTCGGATGTTTTCGCCGCCGGCCGCCTGTGAAAAAGCCAACCTGCCCGCATCCCTGGAGGCGGGGGATGATTCCTTCCTGTCGCACTGGCCGGTCCAGATCCGGCTGGTTCCCTCCAATGCGCCGTTTCTTCACGGCGCGGATCTTCTGGTTGTGGCCGATTGCGTTCCGGTGGCCTATCCTTCCATCCACAAGGACTTCATGAAGGGCAGGGCCGTCATGATGGGATGCCCCAAATTCGATGACGCCCAAAGCTATATCGACAAATTCGCCAAAATCTGCGCCCATGCGGGCCTGAAGAGCATCACGGTGCTGAGCATGGAAGTGCCCTGCTGCTCGGGCCTGCTGACGATCGTTAAAAAAGGCCTCCAGGCATCCGGCGCCGCCATCCCCCTGACCGAGGTTGTAATCAGCATCAAAGGGAAAATTCTGGAAGTCAAGGAAGGGTAAGGCAAGGGTCTGTGGCGGGATTTCCAGAATTCAGCGCTTCTTTTCCGGAATGCCGTCAGATTGACCGCTGGTTGCACCCGTCAGCGGTCAATATTCTGACAGACGTTAATCCGGGAAAGCGGCGTCGGCACTTTGAGTTCCTGCCTTATTGAAGGTTGCACGCATCTGCTTCCTCGGATTCAAAAATATCCAGAACTTCCGCTGCGATGTAGTCTTTCATCTCCTCATCGCCTGTAAATACCACTTTTCGAACGCCGTTGCTGAAATCAATTTCCACATCGCAATTGTATTTGCGCGATGCTGCCTTCACGATTCTGGCCATGATCTCCAGATTGGCATCTTCAATCTGAATCGGAACCATGTTCAACTGCATATTCCCTCCTTTGATATCCCACAATGAAACCGGTGAACGGGCTGGAAACGAAAAATTCAGATGAATGACTTTTTCGATTTTGAAAACATATAATGCATAATCCATACCATGCTTATTGTTGAATTCGGTGCGTCAAATGCCGGACAGGCGGGCTTCACTGAGCCTGGAATTTCCGTTTCACTGAAAGCGCGAAGTGGCGGAAACTTTCCCCCGGGCCAATTCTTTTGTCTTGACATCATCAGGCCGGATCTACTATACGGCAAAGAGGTGTAGACTTTTGTCCGTCAAATTTTTAAGATTCGGTACAAGAACGACATGATCCATCCATTCCATTACAAAGCATACCATTATACCTATTTCAGGCGGTCTGCCCGATAACGCGCTTTGAAATCAGGCCGTGGGCGGACCGCAGAAGCGGGCTGTCCACGGCTTTTTTGTTTTTGCGAGCCGTGGTTTTTTTAACCACGGCTTTTTTTGTGCCTGTCAATCAGATTTTTTTAAGCATCATAAAGGAGATAATATGCGTCAATCCAAAAAATGCCGGGCAGTGGCGGGGTTGTTTTTCTGGATAGTGCCGTTTTTTTTCGCTGTAACGTCTTGTGGATGGGCAGCCGAATCGCCATACCGGATCGGAGCTGTCTTTTCCATCACCGGGGTCGGCTCCTTTCTGGGGGAGCCGGAGAAAAAGACCGCTGAAATGATTGTTGAAGATGTGAACAAAAAAGGGGGAATCAACGGACATCCGATTGCGTTGATTGTCTATGATGATGAAAGCGACGCCACCAAATGCAATCTGGCCGTAAAAAAGCTTATCAAGAAGGATGATGTTTCCGTCATTATCGGTCCGACCCGAAGCGGGGAGAGTCTTGCCGTGGTCAGTGTCGCCGAAGACGCCCGCGTTCCCCTGATTTCCTGTGCCGCCAGCCATAAAATCGTCACACCGATTGAAAGCCGCAAATGGATTTTCAAGGTTGCCGGCTCCGACAGCCATGTTGCGGGCAAGATGTACGATTACATGAAATCCAGGGGAATCCAAAAAATTGCGATCATGAGCGATTCCACCGGCTTTGGTGCCAGCGGGCGCGAGGAACTGCTGCGCCTTGCGCCTGAATACGGCATTGCCATTGCGGCCGATGAACGCTATGGCCCTCAGGATACGGATCTTTCCGCCCAGCTCACCAAAATCCGGAGCATGCAGCCCCAGGCCATTGTCAACTGGTCGATAGGGCCTACCCAGGTGCTGGCAGTGAAAAACTGGCGGGACCTGGGCATGGGGTCCACCCCGCTCTTCCAGAGCCATGGATTCGGGAACCGGAAAAATCTGGAACTTTGCGGTACATCGGCCGAAGGCGTGCTGTTGCCCCTTGCCAGGGTGAATGTCGGCGGCCTTCTTCCAGACAAACAACCGCAGAAAATCGTCATTATGGATTATACAAAGGCTTATGAAGCAAGATATAAAGAGCCTATTTCTTCATTTGGCGGCCATGCCTGGGATTCCCTGCAACTGGCCGTCGCAGCATTGAAGTCCGCGGGGCCGGACCGCGTTAAAATTCGGGATTTTCTCGAAAAGACCCGGAATTTTGTCGGGCAGCATGGCGTTTTCAACTTTACGCCTCAGGATCACAACGGCCTGAACAAGGACGATCTGGAAATGGTCGTGGTGAAAAATGGAGATTGGGCGCTTGCACCCTGATTGATCGCTGTTTCCATTCTTTTCGAATATGCGTGTTGTATTTCGTGTCGCGCTTCAGGTATAAAGACAATCTTTGCCGGAGTCTTCCGGGCCGTATCGCCGGAGTATCTGCTGCGGAAAACCCCGATTCGGCGGTTTCCATGTATCCGCCGAATCGGCATGACCCATTTATTGGCGCTTAAGGGATTTCATTGGGAACGGATCTTCTGCAATATACGATCAGCGGCCTGACTGTCGGCGTTATTTACGCATTGGTGGCCGTTGGATATAATATCATTTACAATGTCACCGAAATCATCAATTTTGCCCAGGGGGAGTTTGTGATGCTGGGCGGGTTGTTCGCGGCCTTTTTTGTCGGATCGCTTCACTTTCCGGTATTCATGGCTTTTGTCGCGGCGGTTCTAACAACCGGATGCGCGGGATATGCCATGGAGCGGTTTGTCATCCGCCGGGCCGGAAATGCCGGCGTTCTTTCCCTGATTATAATTACGATTGCCGTATCCATTCTTCTGAAAGGATCGGCCATGCTCGGATATGGAAAAGATCCGCACGGCCTGCCGGCTTTCAGCACGGGAGGCCCCGTCATGATCGCCGGGGCGGCCTTGCAGCCCCAGGTCCTCTGGATATTGGGAGTCAGCGCCCTGGTTGTCATCGCACTGACGTTTTTTTTCCGCAGATCCTACTATGGCAAGGCCATGCTGGCCTGCGCGGACAATCCCGTCGCAGCAAGAATGGCAGGCATCCCCGTACGGCGGATGGTGCTTCTGGCCTTCGTTCTGAGCGCATCTGTCGGTGCGGCTGCCGGCGTCATTATCACCCCGATTTCCCTGATGGATTATGACAGGGGCGCCATGCTGGGGCTCAAAGGCTTTGGCGCGGCCGCGCTGGGGGGGCTGGGGAATTTTTACGGCGCGCTGATGGCCGGAGCAATTCTCGGCCTTGCCGAGTCCTATTGCGCCGGCTATCTTTCTTCAGGCTATAAGGACGCCGTGGCTCTGATTTTTCTGCTTCTGGTGCTTTTTTTCAAGCCTGAGGGTTTGTTCGGCAGCGAAGCAGCCAAGCTGAAAAAGTTTTAAAAATCGTACAGACTTTCATTGAAGGGCCGATATGAACAAAACTGACCGATGGGCGTTTGCGGGAATGGCTTTATTGCTGGCGGTTTTTCCCGGATTCGCCCTGAATGTGAAGTGCATATCTCATTACGTGGATGTGATGGTCTTTGCCGGGATTTTCAGCATGGTGAGCCTCGGGCTTTGCATGCTCATGGGTTATGCCGGCCAGGTTTCCATGGCCCAGGCGGCTTTTTTCGGGATCGGGGCATACAGTTCGGGAATTCTGACCAGCCGTCTGGGTTGGAATCCCTGGGCGGCCATGCCCGCGGGCGCGGCATTGTCCGCCCTGGTTGCATGGATCATCGGCGTTCCGGCCCTTCGTCTCAAGGGGCATTATCTGGCCATGGCCACCTTGGGCTTTGGCGTGATTGTTCATATCGTTCTGGGCGAAGAAGTGAAGTGGACGGGCGGACCTTCCGGCATGGTCGATATTCCGGGACTGGGAATCGCCGGCTGGAAGCTGACCAGTGAAGTGGCATGGTATTACCTGGTATGGACCGTCGTGTTTCTGGCGCTGCTGTTCTGCCTTCACGTGATCCACTCCAGGGTCGGACGCGGACTCAGGGCCATTCACGAAGCGGAAACGGCGGCGGAATCCATGGGTGTTCCCACGGCCCGTTACAAGGTTCAGATCTTCGTGTTCAGCGCGGTTCTATCGGCACTCGCCGGAAGTTTTTACACCCATTACGTGACATGCCTGAATCCGGGGTCATTCAATCTCATGTGGTCCATCCGTTTTGTGCTGATGGTCATGGTGGGGGGGATGCAAAGTCTCTGGGGGGCGATTCTTGGCGCGGTTCTGCTGACCTTTGCGGGGAATGAATGGCTTCAGGTTTTTTCTGATTTTGAAATTCTCGTCTACGGCGCAATGCTGCTGGGCGTTGCTCTTTTTTTGCCAGGCGGCCTGGTTTCCCTGATTTCAAAGATCATCGGCGTTTCCCGCAAGCCTTTGTTCTTGTTTCGCAACCGATAAAGCGCCATGCAAGAATCCTGTTTTTCCGATTCTCAGTCCATTCTTGAAATGCGTGACGTCCGGATGCAGTTCGGCGGCGTCGTTGCACTCAAGGGCATCGGGTATGCGGTGCCGCCCGGCATTATTCAGGCGCTGATCGGGCCAAACGGCGCCGGAAAAACAACCCTTTTTCACTGCATCAGCGGTTTGATCCAGCCCACTTCCGGCCGGGTTCTTTTCGAGGGCCGGCAGATCAACGGCATGCTTCCCCACAGAATCGCAGCGCTTGGCATCTCCCGGACTTTTCAGCATGTGGCGCTTTTCAAATCCATGACCGTTCTGGAAAACATCATGCTGGGACGGCATCCGAGAACGCAAAGCGGCTTTTGGGCAACGGGTCTCAGACTTCCCGCAATGCGCCGGGAAGAGCGCGAAATCCGGGAATCGGCAAGGTCGCATCTGGACTTTGTCGGGCTGGGAGATTCGGAGAACCTGACCGCCGGAACGCTTCCGCTGGGCA
>JBBIPX010000003.1:10656-68482 GCA_037442625.1 Desulfobacteraceae bacterium | reverse complement strand
GAAATTGTGATGGCAAAGAAAAAAGTTCAAGATCAAGGCGCGCAAATCCTGAGGACCGGCGTTCCGCCTGCCGTAAATACAGTACGCCGCAATGACGAAGGATGCAGCGCAACGCAGATATTGGACTTTTTGCGAAGCCATCAAACTTAATTTCGCATTAACTTAACACGTGTGTTGCTGAAATCCGGAATGCCGGCCACAAGGTCCACCAGCGGCGTATCGCGCAGATTGGAGTCAAGGCGCGAGAGTGCGTTCGGATTGATACCGGCGCCGTAGCGTGGATTGGCGGCAAGCTTTCCCTGCTGCACGATTCCCTCCCCGCCCAGGAATGCTTGTGCGATGCTGTGCCCTTCGATCGAAGATGCCCCAAACTGAGTGTGGCCGTAGTGGAAGGAAACCGCAAGGCAACCGGGCCTCACGGCACGGCTCACTTGAAGTTTTCCCACAACGCCCTGCGGATTATTCCGCGCGATGAGCCGCACGGAATCCATCGGTTTCAGCCGCAGTCTTATGGCATCGTCAACATGCATGAGGATGCGGTTTTCAGGGTGGAGTTCCATGCTGTAGTCATGCCAGAGGGAACGGGACTGTGTGTGCAGGCTGGTCTTGTAGCTGATGATGTTGAATGGATAATCCTTGTCTTCTTGATCGATGAATTTCCCGGCTGAGTCCTGAGCGCCCATGTATGTCGGGATTCCCGGAAACGGTTTTCCCGTCATTGAGTTTTTCATCGAGGCCATCTGCTCGTTGTAAATGGCGACCCGCTTGAGGCCATACCTGAACATTTCGCCGTCAAAAGCATCGTCATAAGACTTGAAGATTCCGCCTCGGGCCAGTGCATGGCAGAATCGGCGCCACTGCTCGGGAGTCAAAATATCACGATGCTTGGCGACAACATAGTTCTGCTTGCACCATTCCATCTCATCTGCGCTCGCTTCGGGTACTTTGGCATTTTTCACGATGTTTGCGAACGCCCGTAGATAAAAATCCTCCCCGCAGTGAATGGGGTGTTCTATGCCGTCAGCCTCCCGGATTGCGCCATCGCCGAATCCGGCCAGTTTCAACTGCCGGGCGAGATCGATCAGGAAAGTCTCGGTGCAGAAAAATCTGCCATCTTCGGTTTTTCCCGTAAGCGGCTCGATCATCGGCGTCCGCAGCCCGGTGAATTTCATGACCGGCGCATGTGGATTCAGCCACCCGTAATGGCCTTCGGGGTAACACAGGTCTGGAACGATGTAGTCGGCATAAACGTTGCTCTCATTGATCGCCGTATCGATGGAAACAAACAGGGGAACTTTCCGGGGATTGGAAAAGGTTTCAATATAACGCGCGCCGCCCGGAATGGTGTAGACAGGGTTGAAAAGATAAGTCATGAGCACGCCGCATGCATAAGGATAACTCTCATCAATGCCGCTCATCGCCTCCACGCACAATCCTCCAGCCGAAAACCCGAACCAAGGACGCTTGGCCGGATACCCGCTTCCGCCTTCCGCATTTTTCTGTTTGAATTCAGCGGATTTTTCATATACAGCCTTTTCGCGCGAGATGGTCACGCCCTTGGGTTTGCGAATCCCTGGAAAATTAGCCAGGTCGTAGTCTCCCTTGTCCCATCCCCCCGCGCTGCCGCCGCCTTTCATGTACCCACCCTTCCGGTCCACGCTGCCGACGAGCACGTTGAGAACTGAAATGGCGTAGGCGGCAAAGGTACCGTTCACGTAGTTTCCGGCCCCATGATAAGCAGTCACAGCCGCCCGGGTGCCATGGGATGTAAATTCCCGGGCCACTTTTTCGATCTGCTGACGTGGCACTCCGCAAAAGGTTGCGTATTCCTGAAGGGTGTATTTGGAAGCGCTCTCACGAAGCAGCCGAAACGCCGTCTTGACATGGATCTTCCCGCCGGTCGTTTGCGTTACTTCTCCCCCCTTGTCCAGTTCAGCATCAGTCGTACGGTCGAATGGAACGATTTTCCCTCCGGGGTACTCCCACACCATGAAGGTCTTGGAACCTTCCTCACCTGTTCCGGGGTCGACATCACTCAAACGGAGGAATTTCCCGTTGTTGGGATGCCTTAGATCGCAGATCACCAGGTATGTTGCATTGGAGGGACAGGGGTAGCCCATGGCCCTGGCCGCTTCGGAGTTCGGGGCGGTCAGATAGGCGAAATTGAAACGGTTCTTTTCAATGATCCAGTGAATCATGGCCATGGCGAGGGCGCCGTCCTGACCCGGTTTCACCGCGAGCCAGTCGTCTGCATGCGCGGAAGCCTTCGTGGCCCTGGGATCGACCACTGCAAACTTTAGTTTTCCCTCTCCATGCCTTCGTGCGATGATGGCTCCGTAAGTGTTTACGCCGGGTTGCAGGGCTTCGTAGATGTTGGCGCCGAACACCAGCATGTACTCACAGCTTTCCGGGTCGGCCTTGAGCTCGATTTCCGCCCCTTCGGACATCGCAAAATTGCCCATGCGAAATCCGAGTCCGCAGATGTCCGTATGGCCGATGCGGTTGATGGATCCGAAGGATTGCTTCACGAAACGGTCGATGAACTGCTGTCTGCCGGCCTGGAGCCTTCCCGTGATGAAAACGAGTCCGTTTTGCATGGGTCCCAGGGCGGGATCAGAAGGCTGGATCGGAGCATCGGAGTTCAGGTCTTTGAGGCCCGGCAGTGCATGTTCTTCTCCCAGATGAGCAAAGAGCCGCCCCCCGTCGGCGATCTCACGGATCATTTGATCCCATTCAATTGGCTCGAAACGGCCGCATCCTCTGGGGCCGCTCCTTTTGAGCGGAGCGATCACGCGATACGGGTTGTAGGTGTGATTGACGGTCTCGATGCACTTGCCGCAGACAGGACTCGGTAAAGCAAGGGAGTCTTTGACAGGCGTATCGTAGTTCAGCGGACGGAACTGCTGATTGTAAGGGTGATAGGGATTTCCGGAGACACATATCAGTTTGCCTTCTTCCACGATACCGCGCACACCGCAGTGGGCGTTGCAGCCCAAACAGACCGAATGAACGACGTTGGCTTTTCCAGCAAGGACGGCACTCATGTCCACAGGGGGTTCTTGAAGTTTCCGGGGATTGATTGCGTCTGTTTTCGCCGGGATTGCATCAGAAGCAACCGCTTCCCCGACGGTGCAAGCCGCGGCAGCCGCGGCAAAACCAAGAAACTCACGCCGCCCGAGCTTCTTCTGCAAGAAAACATCCCTATCCCGTCCGCTTTCCGGGTTCTCGGTATTCCGATCATTTTTCATTTCAGATCTTCCTCCTCGCGGATACATACAGGACGTTGGTTTTGATCCCCAGCTCGGGCTTTGATGCTACCAGGTCGGTTCGTTTCAGGTATTCCGAAAACAAGCCATTCGGATGATTTTTGTCGCCGAAAAGCCGGGCACCGGGCGAACAGTTTTCCACGCAGGCCGGCTGCAGACCCACCGTGATCCGGTCCAGGCAAAAATCGCATTTGTCCGCCTTGTTTCCGAATCGGGGATCGATCAATCTGGCTCCGTAGGGACAGGCTTTGACACAATCGCCGAGTCCCTTGCAAAGCTTCCAGTCCGTGAAGACAATGCCACTGTCGAGTTTGTAGGTGGCATTCTCAGGGCAAGCTTCCACGCATGGCGGATCGTCGCACTGGTTGCACTGGACAGGCTTAAAGTAAATGGCAAACGGTGATGGCGGCATGGACTCCACTTCAGAAATCTTAGTCAGAAAATGATTGGGGGCGGTACGGTTTCTCGCCTTGCAGGCAATGACACAGGACTCGCAGCCGTTGCACTTGTTGAGGTCGATAATCATCAGGTAACGCGCGGAAGGCTCGCCGGACATTGACAATGCCGCGGTTGTGCTCTCGGTCCCCGCGGCACCAAGCAGGGCAAATCCCAAACCCTTTTTCAGAAACGTCCTCCTGTCTTCCATTCAGCCTCCCCATACGCTATCGGGGGCTCAAATGCCCCCGATGAATTACCATCCGAGCCTGCAGTGTGTCTTTTTGAACCGCGGAATGCCTATTTTTCTTTGAAGGTGAACTTGTATTTGAAGGACGCCGGATCGAGCCAGTCGATGGTCCGGTTCCCAACTTGAGCAAAGGGATAACCGAAAGTATTCAGTGGTTCACCAGACTGCTGCGGGTTGAGAGTGACGTCGCGCCCGACAGAAAGCTTGATCCGATAAGGGTCGATGCCTCCCCAGAAATAGGACCTGTATTCGGCCGTCTTGGGATCATCCAGCTTGATGTTTTCAACCAGCATGGCTTTGCGGACATCGGCTGGATCCACGGGCACCCACCCATAGCCGGGCATGTAGAATTCAACCCAGCAGTGCTGATAGCCGGTGATGTCCTCTTCGGTTTTCTTGCCGAGCCGAAGGCCGAAAATCTCCCGGGCTGGCACGCCGGCAGCCCGGGCCAGCGCAATGTAAACCGAGGAAATATCCGTGCACTTTCCTCCGGGTTTCGCCATCAGGGCGCATACATCGCCGGTACCGCAACCCCGCGTGTCGGGATCACGATACATATTGGCGCAGGTCCAGTCATAAATGGCCTTGGCTTTGGCCAGCACGGTCTTTTTGCCCTTGGTGATTTTGAGTGCGAGTTTTTTCACATCCCCGTCAATGGGGCCAAGTCGTGTGGCGCCCAGGTATGGTTTGAAAGCCGCCTGGTCCCAGCATGCTTCGCGACTAGGAAAGTCTTTTCTCATGACTTCCTGCCGCTCGGCTTGAAAGGAAATAGTCATTTTTCTACTTTTGGCGTCCTTGTCCCATCGGGCGAACAGGATAGGGGTTTGATTTTTACGGTCTGTGTAAACCGAGGATTCATTGTAGTCTCCGAAAATCTGGATGTTATCGATGAGCTGATCTTCATCGGAAACCGGATAAGGAATCCAGAGCCGGACTTCCTTGCCTGCTTCCTGGGCAGATAAATCGAAATCCATCGTGACAAGTCCCGTGCGGGTTGCGGCAATCGCTGAATGTGCCGCAAATACAAGACACAACAATAATGCAGCCGTTAATTTATTTTTCATTTTCGTCTCCTCTTATTTTCCTTGAATGAACATCTCTTGATACGGCCATCCCTCAACGCCTTTTTCCAGAATGAAGAGGCGGCTTTCAGGAATTCCTTTGGCCTTGAGGTGCTCGTAAGTGTTCTTGGCCCCGCCGCCGCCGCGGGGGCACACGATCACGATGTCCTCTTTCGATGCTTGAAGCGCGGGGAGAATGCGGTCGAGCCGCTCCTTTTCCGCGTCTGTTTTGGCTGGAAAGGCACTCGTCTGGATGGCGTTTTTGAAGTGGTGTTTTTCGAATTCTTCGGTAGGCTGAATATCCACGATCTGGACGGGTTTTGAAGTTTCGATCCACTGTTTGAACTGATCCGACTTAACATAATTCTCGGCGAAAGCAGGGACGGCTGAATACAACAGCAGGGTTAAACTCAAAAAAAACATTTTTTTCATTGTGATCCTCCAATTTGTCCGGGAGCGGCTCTTGTGGCCGTGCAACAGCATTTTCGAGAAATGCTGCACGGTCATCAGCAGAAGCCGGGATTTTCGCTCATACCGGGATGGCCCGAGCGGTTGAAAAAGCTGGTGCGAGCAGCCGGTTTCTATTGCATGGTGAATCAGAATATGTCAAATTCATTATAGTTATAATAAGCCCTCTATTATCATTGATAGTTATAGCTTTAAATATCGGATTGACAAACGGCAGAATGTGATATATTGAAATTCGCGTTTATTTCGGATGCTGAAACGATTTCCGAAATTCCGTTAAGGGATGCTCTTTTATTGTTCCGTCCGAGCTCCGGATTTGAAAAACAGTGTTGTATTTGCGGCAAAGCCAACATCGCTCTGACTTACTTCTTAACATACTGATATATTTCAAGGTTTTATCATGTATCTATTTTTCGGCTTTACCTGAGATAGTTCGAAGAACGCCACCCGTGCTGGTGGACACAGGAAAGACCGAAAGATCATGTCTCTGGTTATTTCGTAGACAATCGTTGTTTTTTTCTTCATTTCGTCTTTCCTGATTTTTCTTCCTGATTGATTTTTACTATCTGTCCACGGGTGTTTCCTGAGTTCCGGCAAGCGCTCCGTCGATCTCTTTTTCAATAATTGAAAGCACCTTGCCGCGAAATGGATCTCTCCTTTTTCCTAAAGGGAAGATCCATTTCATATGCGGGAGTGCCCGGAAAGTCCGGCTTTCAATTTTTGCGGGTGGTGTTTATCCGGAAGCAAGGAGGAGAATTGATACGGTCTGTGTACAGGGATCCAAGATTTGACAAGCGACTGGAGACAATCTTCAAGGCGGGCAAAAAAGGCGCTATTGCAGCAAAAGAAGCGGATATGATCATTGGACGGCTGATTCAGGGATGTGATTCTCCGTCTGAAATCGGGGTGATGACCAAAAGCGGTGAAAATCGGATTAAAAAATGCACGAAATACGATCTTGGTTGCGGTTACAGGCTGATTACCGTTCTGGACGAAGACTGCCTGTTTGTCACATATATCGGAACCCATGACGAATGCAACCTCTGGCTGGAGAAAAACAAATTTCTTCAGCCCCGCGCGGACAAGAACAGAGGAAAGGTGTTTGCGGTTGAAAAGCCGGTTGCGGACAGGCCCGCCGTTAATCGGCAGGATGTTAAAATTGAAGATGAGCCATTGCTTAAACCGATCGAAGAAAGACATCTTCGGAGAATATTCAGCGGACTGTTCAGTCGTGGCATTGACGGATAATGTCGGAATGTCTGGGCCGCTTCCAGGGCTCCAGCCCGGAAATCGGCCAAGTCACGGATAATGGCCGATCAAACCTATAACCATCTGAGGTGTTATAACTTTTATTAAGGAGCAATCATGACCGAGGGAATCATCAAGATCGACAAAGAGAAAAAAAGCATATTTTTGGACAAGGTCCTCGAAATGGTGCCGGACGGAAATCTCCATCTCTGTCTGACCTGCGGGGCCTGTTCCGCCGGATGTCCGGCCACGGGCCTTGAAAACATGGACCCGCGGAAATTTCTCCGGATGGCGGCCATGGGTCTGGACGATGAAATCACCGGGCACCCCTGGGTGTGGATGTGCACGATGTGCTATCGCTGCACGTATGCCTGCCCCATGAAGATCAATATCGCGGCACTGGTTTTCGAAGCCCGGAAACTGTGGCCGAGGGAAACGCGGCCCAAGGGCATTCTGGGGTCCTGCGACATGGCGCTCCGGAACACGAGCGGCAGCGCCATGGGCACCCCGGAAGAAGATTTCCGGTTTGTGGTTGAGGACATGCTGGAAGAAGTGCGGGCCGATCAGCCCGGATGGGAAGACCTTCAGGCCCCGATCGACAAACAGGGTGCGCATTTCTTTTTGAGCCAGAATTCCCGGGAACCGGTCACCGAACCCGAGGAAATGGTGCCGCTCTGGAAAATCCTGCATCTGGTGGGCGCGGACTGGACATACAGCACCACGGGATGGGGCGGGGAAAATTACTGCATGTTTCTGGCCGATGACGAGGGATGGAAAAAAATCACCAATACGACGCTTCAGACCGCCATGGGCCTGGGCTGCAAGGTCTATCTGAATACCGAATGCGGCCATTCCACTTATTCGGTCTATGCCGGGCAGAAAAAACATAAAATTGAAACCGACCTCGAAATCGCGCCTATGGTCAAATATTACGCCCAATGGATCCGCGAGGGCAAGCTCAAAGTGAATTCCGACTGGAACAAAGACCTTAAGGTCAAATTCACGGTGCAGGATCCCTGCAATCAGATCCGAAAAGGGTGGGGAGACGCACTGGCCGATGATCTGAGATTTGTAACCACCGCATGCGTGGGCACGGAGAATTTCATCGATACCTATCCCAACAAATCCAACAATTACTGCTGCGGCGGCGGCGGCGGATTCATCCAGAACGGCTACAAGGATGCCCGTTTCTATTATGGACGATTGAAACATGCCCAGATCATGGAAACCGGCGCCCCTTATGTCATCACGCCCTGTCACAACTGTCATGCCCAGATTCACGAACTGGGCGAACATTTCGGCGGCGGAAAATACCGGACCCTGCATCTCTGGACGATCATCGCCCTGTCTCTTGGCATTCTGGCGGAGACGGAACGAACTTATCTGGGGCCGGATCTTGTGGAAGTCAATCTTCCGGCCTAGGTTATTGAGTTCCGCGAAAAATGATTCCCCTCTTTGAAAAGGGGGGGCCGGGGGGGGATTTCAGATGGATATCGTGCTGAAAAATCCCCCTCGATCCCCCTTTTCCCAAGGGGGACATTGTCATTTTCATGTCTTGGGATGGTTGTCCATGTGATTTATGGCCGTTTACCGTAAACAAGGAGATCTCAAATGGCAGAAAAAGTAATCGGCTCGGCGATGGTTGTCGGCGGCGGGATCGGCGGGATCCAGTCCGCCCTCGATCTGGCCAATGCCGGGTATTTCGTTTATCTGGTGGAAAAAACGCCGGCAATCGGCGGTGTGATGAGCGCGCTCGACAAAACCTTTCCGACCAACGACTGCTCCATGTGCATTCTTTCCCCCAAGCTGGTCGAGGTGGGCCGGCATCGAAATATCCGGCTGCTGACCCTTTCGGAATTGGAATCCGTCGAGGGCTCCGCCGGGAATTTTACGGTAACGGTGCGGGAGAGGCCCCGGTACATCGATGTGGAAAAGTGCATTGCCTGCGGCAAATGCGCCGAAAGATGCCCCCGAAAGGTCAAAAACGAATTCAACCAGGGCCTGGGCGAACGAAAAGCCGCTTATGTGCCCTATCCGCAGGCCGTTCCGCTGAAATACGCCATCGATGCGGCCCACTGCATCTATTTTGAAAAAGGCAAATGCCGGGCCTGTGAAAAAATCTGCCCGGCCGATGCCGTGGATTTCAAGCAAACCGAAACCCTGCACCGCATCAACGTGGGCGCGGTCATCCTGTCGCCGGGCTTTGCCCCGTACAGCCCCGCAGGTGTGGACCGTTACGGGTACGGGGTGCTGCCCAATGTGGTCACCAGCATGGAATTCGAGCGCATTCTGAGCGCCTCCGGTCCGTTTGAAGGTCACCTGGTGCGGCCTTCGGATCACCGGGAACCCCGCAAGATCGCCTGGCTTCAGTGCATCGGTTCCCGGGATCTTCGGGAGGATGCGCATGAATACTGCTCCGGCATCTGCTGCATGGCCGCCATCAAGGAGGCCCTGGTGGCCAAGGAACATGCGGGCGCCGGCCTGGATACTGCCATTTTCTATATGGACATGCGCACGCACGGCAAGGGCTTTGAACAAACCTACAACCGGGCCCGTGAAGAGGCCGGGGTGCGGTTTATCCAGGCCAGGGTGCATTCGATTGAACCTGCGGACAGTCAGGACCTTAAAATCACCTGTTTCCTGGATTCCGGAGAGCTGCGGAAGGAAATCTTCAATCTGGTGGTGCTGTCCGTCGGGCTTGAAATTTCGAAAGAAACCCGACTGCTGGCAGGTAAACTCGGCGTGGATCTGGATTCGGACGGGTTTGCCGCAACCGGTGGTTTCAGCCCGGTGGCTACTTCCCGGCCCGGCATTTTCGCCGGTGGCGCATTCGCCGGTCCCAAGGACATCCCCCAGACGGTCATGGAAGCCTCGGCGGCATCCGCTGCTTCCTCGGCGCTTCTTGCCCGGGCCCGAAACAGCCTGACCCTGGAGAAATCCTATCCCGAAGCGATGCCGGTGTCGGGACAGGCCCCGCGGATCGGCGTTTTTGTCTGCCATTGCGGCACCAATATCGCCGGCGTCGTGGATGTGCCTTCGGTTCGCGATTATGCCCAGACCCTGCCCGATGTGGTTTTTGCGGCCAACAACCTGTTTACGTGCAGCCAGGACACCCAGCAGATCATTCGACAGGCCATACTGGATCATGGATTGAACCGGGTGGTGGTGGCCGCCTGCACCCCGCGCACCCACGAGCCCCTGTTTCAGGAAACCATCCAGGAAGCCGGACTGAACCCCTATCTTTTTGAATTTGCCAATATCCGGGACCAGAACGCCTGGGTCCACCAGAAAAATCCGGAGGCCGCCACCCAAAAAGCCAAAGATCTGATTCGCATGGCCGTTGCCAAGGCAGGGTTCCTGGAGGCCATCGATCCGCTGAAAATACCGGTCAATCCGGCGGCACTGGTCATCGGGGCCGGCGTGGCCGGCATGAGCGCGGCCGTCAATCTGGCGGATCAGGGGTTTGAAACCTGGCTGATCGAACGGGAAACCCTGTTGGGCGGTCATGCCCGGCAGGTGCACCAGACCTGGAACGGGGAGCCCGTTCAGCCGCTGCTGTCCCGACTGATCGAACGGGTTGAAGCCCATGAGGCCATCCATACCCTGAGGGGTGCGGAAATCACCGCCATCGGCGGGTTTATGGGCAATTTTTCAACCACCGTCCAGACGGGTCAGGGGCTTCGCACCATCGACCATGGCGCGGTGATTCTGGCAACCGGCGGCCGGCCGTTTCAGACCACTGAATATCTTTATGGGCAAAACGAGCGGGTCACCACCTGGCATGAACTGGATTATTTGTTTGAGCAGCATCCGGAAAAACTGGAATCCACAACCGGCGTGGCCTTTATTCAATGCGTGGGTTCCCGCGAGCCGGAGCGGCCCTACTGCTCCAAAATCTGCTGTACGGCATCCGTTCAAAGCGCCATCCGGTTGAAAGAAAGAAAACCGGACCTTCGAGTGGTGATTCTCTACCGGGACATCCGCACCTTTGGTCAGCGGGAGGCCCTGTATCAAAAAGCAAGGGAGATGGGGGTCCTCTTCATCCGCTACTGCGTGGAGGATAAGCCCGTGGTGGAGATGGATGCGGATGGCGGGCTTCTGATCACGGTCAAGGACCCGGTGCTGGATCGCCGCCTTCAGATTCCGGTGGATTATCTGAACCTGGCCACCGCCATTGTCCCCACCGAAGGGCAAAAACAGATCGCCCAAATGCTGAAGGTGCCGCTCACTGACGACGGGTTCTATCTGGAAGCCCATGTCAAGCTGAGGCCCGTGGATTTTTCAACGGACGGTGTTTTTGTCTGCGGGCTGGCCCATTATCCCAAGCCGATCGAGGAATCCGTGGCCCAGGGCCAGGCCGCCGCCTCCCGCGCGGCCGGCCTCCTGGTCAAGGAAACCATCGATATCGCACCCATTGTCTCGGTCGTGGATGAGACCCTGTGCATCGGCTGCGGCCTGTGCGAGGCGTCCTGCTCTTTTGGCGCCATCCGGCTGAAAAAAGTAACCGGCAAGGGGTATCGCGCGGAAAATGTCTCGGCGCTTTGCAAGGGCTGCGGGGTCTGCGCCGCGGCCTGTCCGCAGCAGGCTATCGACATGAAGCATTTCCGGGAAAAACAGATTCTGGCCGCGTTATGCGCTGGGGCCGCAGCCTGACAAGGAGAAAAATAAAAACATGGAAACATCGTTTCAGCCCAAAATACTGGCATTTTTATGCAACTGGTGCGCTTACGCGGGCGCGGACCTGGCCGGCGTGTCGCGGCTTCAATATCCGCCCAATATCCGGGTCATCCGGACCATGTGTTCGGGACGGGTGGATCCGCTCTTTGTCATCCGGGGCCTTAAGGAAGGATTCGACGGCGTTTTTATCGGCGGCTGTCACATCGGGGACTGCCATTATCAGGACGGCAATGTCCATACCCTCAAGCGAATGGACATGCTGGCAAGTCTTCTGGACATCTCGGGCATCGGACGGGACCGGATATGCCTGGTATGGGCCAGTGCGGCGGAAGCCCAGCCCTATGCCGACAGCGTGACGGATTTTACGGCATCCATTGCCGGATCGGGGCCGATGGCGCCGGAGCGTCATGCCCTGGCCCTGGCAAGCCTTGCCCGGGCCCTTGCCACGACCCGTCTGCGCTGGCTGGTCGGCATCGACCGGCAGGTGACCGAACGGGACAACGTCTATCATGAAAAAACGGACCCGGCCCATTTTCAGCAGGTGATTCGGGAGGCCGTGGAAACGGAATATCACAAGGCCATGATACAGGAAATCATTACCCGTGCTCCGGCCACCGTCCGGGAACTGTCGGAGAAAACCGGCCTTCCCGTTTATACCGTATCGCTGCGGCTCAATGACCTGGAGCGAAACTCCCAGGCCGAGTTGATCGGGCATACGGGAAGATCGCCTCGCTTTGCCGCCGTTTCATGCTGACGGATGAATGCCTTCAGGTAAATACAACCCATTAAAGGAACCCTCATGAACCTACAAAAAGCGACCGAGAAGGTCGGCAGCGTCATGGTCGTCGGCGCCGGTGTCGCCGGCATCCAGGCATCCCTGGACATGGCCAACGCCGGATATTATGTCCATCTCGTGGACAATTCCACCAGCGTCGGCGGACTGATGGCCCAACTGGATAAAACTTTTCCGACCAACGACTGCGCCATGTGCGTGATTTCCCCGTTTCTGGTCGAGGTCGGCCGGCATCTGAACATCAACATCATTTCCAACAGCGAGGTGGAATCCCTGGAAGGCCGGGCCGGGGCCTTTCAAGCGACCGTAAGAAATGATCCGCGATACATCGATATCGAAAAATGCACGGCCTGCGGCCAGTGCCGACAGGTCTGTCCGGTAACGGCCATCAACGAATTCGATTGCGGCCTGGATCTGCGCAAGGCAACCTACATCAAATATCCCCAGGCCGTTCCCCTGGCATATGCCATTGACCGCGGGGCCTGCATCGGGTGCGGCCTGTGCGAAAAAGCCTGCCTGGCGGAGGCGATTACGTATGGGGACAGCCCCCGCAGAACCGTCCTGGACGTGGGAGCCGTGATTCTGGCCATGGGCAATTCCGTCTATGACCCAACCCATCTGGATACCCTGGCTTACGGTCGGCATCCCAATGTTGTCACCAGTCTGGAGTTTGAGCGGATCTTAAGCGCATCCGGGCCGTACAAGGGCCATCTGATGCGCCCCTTTGACCGGGAAATTCCGGAGAAAATCGCCTGGCTCCAATGCGTGGGCTCCCGGGACATCAACCGGGCCTGCCACGGCTACTGCTCTTCCGTGTGCTGCATGTACGCCATCAAGCAGACCATGATCGCCAAGGAACACGCATCCACGCCGCTGGACACCGCGGTTTTCTATATGGACATGCGAACCTACGGCAAGGACTTCGACAAATATTATACCCGCGCAAAAGACGAGAAAAACGTCCGCTTTATCCGGTCCCGGATTCACACCATCGAGCCCTTGAAGAACGGGGATCTGCGCGTTCGCTATATCCTGGAATCCGGCGAAATGCAGGAAGAAACCTTCAACATGGTGGTGCTGTCCGTGGGGCTGTCTCCGCCGCAGTCGGCCATCGATCTGACCGGCCGGCTGGGCATCGATCTGAATAGCTACAACTATGCCCAAACCGCGGATATCCATCCGGTCAGCACCAGTCGGGAGGGGGTCTATGTGTGCGGCGCATTTCAGGGCCCAAAGGACATCCCGCAGTCGGTCATGGAAGCCTCGGCCGCGGCTGCCGAAGCCACCGAGGCCCTGTCCGAGGCCAGGTGGAGCCGGACCCTGGTCAGGGACTTGCCTATAGAGACCGATTTCACCGGTCAGCAGCCCCGCATCGGCGTTTTTGTCTGCAACTGCGGCATCAATATCGGCGGCGTTGCGGATGTGCCGGCCATCCGCGAATATGCCCGAACCCTGCCTTACGTGACCCATGTGGAGGACAATCTTTTTACCTGCTCTCAGGATACCCAGGAAAAAATCAAGCAGGTTCTGATCGAAAAAGGCATCAACCGGGTGGTGGTGGCGTCCTGCTCGCCCCGGACCCACGAACCGCTGTTTCAGGAAACCCTTCGGGAAGCGGGCCTGAACAAATATCTCTTTGAAATGGCCAATATCCGGGACCAGAACACCTGGGTGCATATGGGAAGTCCTGCCAAGGCCACGGCCAAGGCCAAGGATCTGGTGCGCATGGCAGTCGCCAAGGCAGCCTATATCGAGCCGCTCCCGCAGGTCATGCTGAATGTCACCAATTCCGTTCTGGTTGTGGGCGGCGGCGCCGCCGGGATGGAAGCGGCCCTTGGCGTGGCCCGGCAGGGATATCAGGCATGGCTTGTCGAGCGAAGCAATCAGTTGGGCGGCATGGCGCGCCAGTTGAAAACCACCTGGCAGGGTGAGCCGGTCGCGCCATATTTAAGCGCCCTGATCGAATCGGTTCAAAACCACGAGCACATTAAGCTCTTCATGGAAACCAATGTCGTGCACGTTACCGGAACCATCGGGAATTTTTCGACCACGCTGGTTACCCGAAACGGCGACGGAAACGATAAATCTACGGTCATCACGCACGGCGCGGCGATTCTGGCCACCGGCGGCCATGAGTACATCCCCACGGAATACGCTCACGGGGTTCATCCGGCGGTATTGACCCATCTGGAGTTTGATGTCGCGGCCACGGATCGGGACAGCCGGCTGCTGTCCGCCGGACTTGCCGTATTCATTCAGTGCGTGGGGTCCAGGTCCCCGGAGCGGCCTTACTGCAGCCGGGTCTGCTGTGCGCACAGCCTGAAAAGCGCGCTGTGGCTCAAAGCCGGCCGGCCGGACATGCAGATATTTATCCTTTATCGGGACATCCGCTCCTATGGGTTCCGGGAATCCTTGTATCAAAAAGCCCGTGAAGCCGGAATCCAGTTTGTCCGGTATGATCCGGAAAATCCGCCGGTGGTGACGGTGGAATATGGCGATCCGGCCGTATCGGACTTTGGCCGGTTGTCGTTGACCGTGACGGACCAAATCCTCAACCGGCCCATGACCATGAATCCGGATCTTCTGGTGCTGGCCTCGGCTGTTCTTCCCAATGAGAACAAGAAATTCTTTGAAGCGTTCAAGGTGCCGACCAATGCGGAAGGATTTCTGGTGGAAGCGCACGCCAAACTGAGGCCCGTTGATTTTGCCTCCGAAGGCCTTTTTCTGGCCGGGCTGGCCCATTATCCCAAAACCCTGGATGAAAGCATTGCCCAGGCCAAGGCAGCGGTGTCCCGAACCATGAACATCGTGTCCAAAACCGCCATCATGGTGGGAAGCGTCATTGCGGTCGTGAATCCGGAGCGCTGCGCGGTGTGCCTGACCTGTGTGCGGACCTGCCCGTACGGCATTCCCCGCATCGATCCGGAAAAAGGCCATGCCGTTATCGAAGCGGTGGAATGTCATGGCTGCGGCGTGTGCGCATCCGAATGTCCCGGCAAGGCCATTACCCTGAAACATTTTACGGACGCGCAGATCAATGCCAAAACCGATGCGCTGTTCCAGGTGGCATAAAGAAACAAAAGCCGCTCATTAACAATTATGATGAACTCGCAAAAAATCAAAATTGTGACGGCAAAGTAAAAAGTTCAAGATCAAGGCGCGCAAATCCTGAAGAATGAGGCGTACATACAGTACGCCGCAATGATGAAGGATGCAGCGCAACGCAGATATTGGACTTTTTGCGAAGCCATCAATTATAACCGGGAGATGATTATGTCTGACGCATTTGAGCCGACGATTATCGCGTTTTGTTGTAAATACTGTGCGTATGCAGCCGCGGATCTGGCAGGGTCCATGCGGCTGTCCTATCCCTCCAACATCAAGATCAGCCAGGTTCCCTGCACCGGCCGGGTGGATATCGTCCATCTGCTGAAGGCCATCGAGGACGGCACGGACGGTGTCTATGTGGCCGGGTGCATGGAAGGGGACTGCCATTTTGTTTCCGGAAACCTGAAAGCCCGAAAACGGGTGGAATATGTCAAAAAAACGCTGACGGAACTGGGGATCGAACCCGAACGCGTGGAAATGTACAATCTCAGCTCGGCCATGGGGCCGCGGTTTGCGGAAATCGCGATCGACATGACGGACCGGATCCGCAAACTGGGACCCAGCCCTGTCCGCCGACAACCGCGGCCCGTGGCTGCAACCGAACAAAAGGAAGGTGAACGATGATTGTCGCGGATCGAAAATCTCTTTCCGAGATTCAGGATATGGTGAAGAACTGCCGAAAAATTCTTCTGGTCGGCTGCAAGGGGTGTGTGACCGTCTGCAATGTCGGCGGGCTCAAGGAAGTGCAGGTTCTGGCGGCCACGCTCAGAATCGCGGCAAAAATGGCGGATCGCCCCCTGATTGTGGCGGAAACGGTGCTGGAGAGGCAGTGCGATCCCGAATACGTGGAAATGCTCAAACCCGTGGTGAACGATTTCGATGCGGTGGTGTCCATGGCCTGTGGGGTGGGACCCCAGTTTCTGGCCGAGGCCTATCCGAATCAGCGGTTTTTCCCGGCGGTCAATACCACGTTTTTCGGCGGGGCCGTGGCCCACGGGATCTGGGAAGAACGCTGCGCCGGGTGCGGCACCTGCGTCATCCATCATTTTGACGGCATGTGCCCGGTGGCCCGGTGCTCCAAGAGTCTGCTGAACGGCCCCTGCGGCGGATCGGATCACGGCAAATGCGAAATTTCCAAAAATGTCAACTGCATCTGGGACAGGATCGTCCGAAAGAAAGTGGAACAGGGAAGGCTGGATGACCTTCTGGACATCATACCGGCCAAAAACTGGCAAACAGCCAGAGATGGCGGTCCCCGGCAGAGCAGAAGGGAGGAATTGTTCCAAAATGGATGATCTCAAATCAGGCAGCAATCTCGAAAAAGTGCTCAAGGCCGGCCATTTCGCCTTCACCGGCGAATGCGGCCCGCCCAAGGGCGCCAATATCGCGCATCTGAAGGAAAAATTCGCTCACCTCAAGGGAATGGTGGATGCGGTGAATCTGACCGACAACCAGACCGCCGTGGTCCGGCTGTCTAGCTGGGCCGCATCCGCGGTCATGGTTCAGGAAGGGCTGGAGCCCAATTTTCAGATGGTGTGCCGGGACAGAAACCGGCTGGCCATGCAGTCGGACATTCTCGGCGCCTATGCGCTGGGCGTCCGCAACATGCTGTGCCTGTCCGGCGACCACCAGAAGTTCGGCAATCACCCTGCAGCCAAAAATGTTTATGACATCGATTCCATGCAGCTTATTTCCCTGGTGAAAAAAATGCGCGATGACAGTAAGTTCATGAATGACGACCCCATTGACGTCCCCCCCCGGCTCTTTATCGGTGCGGCCGCCAATCCCTTTGCCGAGCCTTTTGACTTCCGGGTGTACCGGATGGCCAAGAAAATCGCGGCGGGCGCGGATTTCATTCAGACCCAGTGCATTTACAACATGGACCGGTTCCGGACATTCATGAAACAGGCCGTGGACATGGGCCTGACCGAAAAATGCCATATTCTGGCAGGTGTTACGCCCATGAAAACCGTCGGCATGGCCAACTACATGTCCAAATCCGTTCCGGGCATGGAAGTGCCCGAATCCCTGATCAAGCGGCTTAAAGGTGCTGAAAAGGGAAAGACGGCGGAAGAAGGCATCCGGTTCTGCCTGGAGCAGATTGAAGAATTCAAGACCATGGAAGGAATTGCCGGCGTCCATCTCATGGCCATCGAGTGGGAGCACCGGGTTCCGGAAATCGCCGAAAGAGCCGGGCTGCTGCCGCGCCCCGTGATACCCTGATTTGTCCAATCCGAGCGATATCATTCAGACGGTTCTGAAACCGGAATGCCCTGAAATGCGGTTATTCCGGAGATGCTGATGCCTCAATGATTCCGCCCTCGTTTGTAATGATAACCTGAACGATACTGGAGAGAAAATGACAACAACCTGGGAACCCAACATTACCGCATTTCTGTGTAACTGGTGTACATACGGCGCTGCCGATCTGGCCGGGGTCAGCCGATTGGAACATCCCCCCAATATCCGCATTATCCGGCTGCCGTGCAGCGGCCGGGTGAGTCCGAAATTCATCCTGTCGGCTTTTCGGCAGGGAGCTGACGGCGTGTGGGTCTCCGGATGCCATCCGGGCGACTGCCATTACATCGAAGGCAATTTTTACGCGCGCCGCAAGTTCGCGTTGTTCAAAAACCTGATCGAACATATGGGCATCGAACCCGGGCGGCTGCATTTTTCCTGGATATCCTCAGCAGAAGCCACAAAATTTGCGGATGTGGCAACGGACGTTATCGAAACCGTCCGGAGCTTGGGCCCTTCCCGGCAATTTGTGAAACAGGCCATGGAACCGCTGAATGAATATCGGGAGTCCTTGGCGCAGACTGGCTGAAAAGTTGTTCTTTAACTGTTCACTTCGTGCGGTTAATGGCGAACGGTCAATTGACATTTTTATTCCCTGCGGTGGTCATGATGGCCGTGACCGTTTGCCGAGTAATTCTTTTTCAACTTACATAGAGGCATTCCAATGAAAATGGATTGTATTGGCGCAGTGATGGTGGTAGGCGGCGGCGTCGCGGGTATTCAGGCATCCCTTGATCTGGCGGATTCCGGATATCTTGTTTACTTGGTGGAAAAAACACCGGCGATCGGCGGTGTGATGGGGCAACTTGATAAAACATTTCCGACAACGGACTGTTCCATGTGCATTTTATCCCCATACCTGGTGGCGGCGGGCCGCCATCCGAATATACAACTGATCACCTATTCACAGGTTGAAGCAGTTGCGGGAAAGCCGGGCCGCTTTACCGTGAAGGTCAGAAAAAAAGCCAGATCGATCATTGCGGAGCGGTGTACCGGCTGCCGCGCCTGTCTGGATGCCTGCCCGGTTACTTGCACGGATGCCTGATTACATCTTCCCGATATTTGGGAAAACGATTCGGGAGGCTGATCGATTTTGATCTTTCTCCCGGGAACCCGTATCATCAATGTTTGTGTTTTTTATTATTCATTATTTCTATAGGAGGTTATCATGATTGAGGTTACAGCTTCTGCGACAAGCCAGATCGCTGAATATTTCAAAGGCAAGGAAATGGCACCCATTCGCATTTTCTTAAATGAAGGCGGCGGCGGCGGGCCAAGCCTGGCGATGGCGCTGGATGAGCAAAAAACCACGGATGACGTGTTTGAAATCGATGGATTCACCTATATCGTTGACAAACAGTTCATGGAGAAAGCCAAACCCATTAAAGTCGATTTTCTGGTGAACGGTTTCAAGCTGGATTGCGCCATCAAGTTTTCTTCGGGCTGCTCCAGTTGCGGAACCGCAGGGTCCTGTTGTTCCGACTGATCGGCAATAAACCGGGATGTGAATGGCTGCCGTAGATCCTGATCCGCGGCGCAGCACAACATATTACCGGATAATGCGGAAAGCGGCAGGGGATTGACGTGTTGAACTCCCCTGCCGCTTGTCGTTATATACGCCGCCGAGTAAGCGCTTGATGCTCTGGGTAATATCCTTGGTAATGGAGAACGTTCATTGATAAATACGTTGATAAGTGAAACCGGCGTAATATATAGAGGCCGCAAAAAACCGCGGATGACGTGACGTAATGTCTGACCTATCTGCACGAGCGGGACGGGGCCATTTCCAGGCCAAAAGATCTCTTGGTCGGCCTGAAAGCAAAAAATCCCTTGGTGGTGATGGTGTGTGGACAGCTTGCGGTAATTGACTTGATCAATATCAGCATAAGCGTTATGTTATCAACACAATATGGACGAATGATGAAATCATCAGCACAAAGGAGATAGAAATGCAAGCCATTGAATTGGAAATGCCTATCGAACGTGATGGCAGGATTCAACTACCGGAACGATACCATCGGATTTATGGTCAGAAGGCCCGGTTTGTAATCCTGTTGCCGGAGACATCGCCAGGGGACGCCAGGCAAATTTACCCGATGAAATACAGCAACACTGTGAGCTGGCCGATTGACGGTATGACATACCAGAAAAGTGCACGGGAAGAATGGAAATGAGAGCATTCCTTGATACCAATGCCGTCATTTACCTGCAAAAGGGATTGCTGGCGGAGGATTAGCCTATCGGCGAGTATTTTATTTCGGTTATTACCGAAATGGAATTACTCTCATTCTCCGGTCTGGATAAATCGCAACAGACTGGCTGAGTCGCTTTCTTGCCGATCTGGAAATAATCGGTAAATCTATTGAAATTTCCAGCGAAAAAAACCTCCTCGAATTACAGAGCTTACTTGTGAAAATAAGAAAATCCAATGTAATATCAAGCGATGTTGACATGCTTAATAAAACGAAGCCTGCGGATTTCTTTATTTCTTGATTGCTTCCATCAGGAAGTAACGCCTCATTTTCCTCAACAATGCCGGCTATTCTTTGATCAACGATGCTCGCATTGATATTCATATAAACCACTTATGAAAACAGCTTGGCCTTGCCAAAGATTGTCGTTTGCTGCAGAAAAGGCGCTAAACCAGATAGCATCTGGCCTCATGCTGATCGCCTATCGAGGTCAAGGCCGGCGGGGCGGAACCGCAGACGGGAATTGCAACGGGACAGCGGTTCTGGAACCTGCATCCGGGCGGCAGATCGTCAAGCGCCGGCACCATGCCGCGGATGATGGACAACGGCATTTTCCGGGGAGTTTCCAGGCGCGGAATGGATTCCAGAAGTCCGCGGGTGTAAGGATGCCTCGGGTTTTCAAACAGTTCTTTAACCGGCGCTGACTCAACAACGGTGCCTGCGTACATCACCACCACCGCATCGCAGATATCCGCAATGACGCCAAGATCATGGGTGATGAAGATCATCGCCATTTCGGCTTCCTGCTGAAGCTGCTTCATGAGATCGAGTATTTGCGCCTGGATCGTCACATCCAGGGCGGTTGTGGGTTCATCGGCAATCAGGATATCCGGCCGGACCGCAAGAGCCATGGCAATCATCACCCGCTGGCGCATGCCGCCGGAAATCTGATGGGCATATTCCCGCATGCGCCGCTCCGGGTCCGGAATTCCCACCCTTGCCAGCATTTCAATGGATTTGCCGCGGATCAGGGTTTCATCCGGCGAACCGCCGTGAAGCTGGAACACTTCGCCGATCTGGCGTCCGATCCGATGCACCGGATTCAGGGCCGTCATGGGCTCCTGGAAAATCATGGAAATATAGCGGCCGCGCAGCGCGCGCATGTCTTCCGGAGTCGTCCGGACGATATCCGTCCCCCGGTACAGGATCCGTCCGTCCAGAATTTTTCCCGCGGGCCGGGGCAAAAGCCGCATGATGGAAAGCGCGGTAACGCTTTTGCCGCATCCGGATTCCCCCACGATGCCCAGCGTCTTGCCCCGGTGCACCTGAAAGGAGACGTCATCCACCGCCCGAACCCGGCCGGCCTCGGTATCAAATGCCGTAGCCAGATGACTGACCTTCAGCACCGCATCATCGTTCATTGTGCAAATTCCTCATTCCCGGCAGGATCGCCGGAGGCGCCCGTTGCGGCCCCCGGCTACCGGCCCTTCAGGTACGTCTTGTCAATCAGGGTGACCGGCGCAAACGCCCGATCCGACTTCATGGCATCGAGCGTTTCATCATGAAGTTTTTTATCGTACCAGAACATGCCGCCCGTTGCGCTGTTAAAGGGGTCAAAGAGGCTGTCGGAATGCCGCGTGCCCGGAGGATCCGGAAGCCGCCACCAGCGCCAGCAGGCTTCCCGGATATACGGAACCATAAATGTGGGAACAAACATGCCGATGTCGTGGATTTTCTGCTGGATTTCACGGGAGAGGCCGATCCGCTCCTTCTCATCGAGGGAATCGCGGTACGCGTCTATCAATTTGTCCATTTCCGGATCGTCGGTATTGGTGATATTGTTGGTCTGCGGCTTATGGGCATTGACCGAATGGAAATGCTCCCAATACTGGGGCCTTAGGGACGTGCTCCAGCCCATCCAGGCAACATCGAAATTCTTTTCCAGGAATTTTTTGAACGCCGCGGTCGGATCGCTCTGCTGCAGAATCAGCTCAATGCCGGCTTTTTTGGCCTCTTCTTTAAGGACTACCAGTCTTGGGGTGTGCTCTTCAAACCCGTAGGTCACCTCAACCGAAAAGCGCCTGCCGTTTTTTTCCCAGATTCCGTCCGCGCCGCGCCGCCAGCCGGATGCCTTCATGTAATAATCCACCTTCTCAAGGTCAAAGCGTCTGGCCTTGATGGTGTCGTTGGTATAGGGGCCGTAGCCCACGAATGCCTGCTCCAGACGGAAATAATCCCCGCGAAGCACCTGATCGATCACTTTTTCTATATTCATGGCGTAACTGAACGCATACCGGACATTTTTGTCCTTGAATATTTCCCGGTCCTGATTCAGCCACATGCCCATGGCCGATTGCTGGGTATCGTTAAAAAACCAGATTTTTTCCGCATACCCTTTTTCAAAAATCGGAATCTGCGTCTTGTCATGCCAGTATTTGGGAATGGTCAACCCGAAAACATCTACCTTGCCTTTCTTGAAATATTCCCAGAGCATGTTGAAATCCCGAACCACCGTGTAGTTGACCCGGTCCACATTGAAACGGTTCCTGAAATACTTCAGATCCTGGGCCCACCAGTCTTTTTTGCGTTTGAACCGGATGTCTTTTCCGGTCTGAAAGTCGTCGATCTGGTAGGGCCCCGTGTTGGGCGCAACCTTCCAGTTATACCGGGAAACGAAATCCGGCCCGAGGGTGCCGTAAAAATGCCGCGGCGTCGGGGCGATCCCAAGCTTCAGGTACAGGTCCGGCTCGGCCTTTGTTCCCACAACGGCAATCGTATAATCGTCAAAAACGATGACTTTATCGATTTCCCGGGTGAAATAATCATTGTACCAGGGCGCGACGATGTGGGGAGAGCGCATGAATTCCAGGGTAAACACATAATCGGATGCCGTCACCGGCTTTCCGTCCGACCACCTGGCATTGGGATTCAGCTTGAAATACATGGTTTTTTTGTCTTTCCCGAAAGCCCAGTGCGTGGCCAGTTCGGGAATGATGTTGAGGGTGTTGGGGTGAATGTTGATGAGGCTGAGGTCATTGTCCAGAACGGCGCTGCGGAAACTGCCGTTGGAGTCCGGCCCGACCGTCCGGAACGTCATGGGAAAACTCAGGATGGCGGTGTTGAGGGTTCCGCCCTTAACCGCTTTGTCAGCGGCGTAAACCGGATCCGAATCATTGGTCAGCCACTGAATATCCTCCGGCAACTTCGCATCGGCCCACGCCCGCCCGGACAGGGCCAGCATGACGGCAAGCCCCATAATCAGCACCCGCAGTTTTGGCATCGTCATTCCCTTTCGTTGTGGTATAAAGTCAACCGCTATCTATATTCTACCTTCTGATTCAGCCTTTTCGCTCATTCATACGTGCTGTGCAGCTTCGGATCAAAGGCTTCCCGCACGGCCTCGCCGATAAACGTCACCAGCATCAGGGTCAGGACCATGGCAAAAATAACCGAGCCCACAATCCACCAGGCATCCATATTGTCCCATCCCTGCTGAAGCAGCTCTCCCCAGCTCGGGGTGGGAGGCGCCAGTCCGAATCCCAGGTAATCCAGAGAGGTCAGGGCCACGATGCCCCCTGAAACGGAAAACGGCGCATACGTGACGATCACGGAAACGGTATTGGGAATGATGTGTTTGAACACAATCCGGAAATCCGAAGCCCCCAGCGCTTTTGCCGCCAGGACATATTCCCTGGCCCTTTCCTTGTAGGTCACGGTGCGAAGGGTCCAGGTCAGGCTGGTCCAGCCGAAAAACACCATGATGAGGATCAGCAGGAAAAAATTCGGCACCACGATCGATGAGATGATGATGATGACATACAGAAAGGGAATGTTCGACCAGATCTCGATCATCCGCTGAACAAGCAGGTCGAATTTGCCGCCCCAGTATCCCATGGCGCACCCCACCGTTACGCCCACCCCGTAATTGACAAGCAGGAGCGTCAGGGAGAAGAAAATGGCGATGCGAAAGCCGTAAACCAGACGGGCCGCCATATCCCTTGCGGAAGTGTCGGTGCCGAGAAAATGCCTGTCCTTGAAAGAAGGCGCAAATGGCGGGTATTCATCCGTTCGAAGATCGTTTTCAAAGGGATTGAAGGGAATCGGCGGCATCAGGACCCAGTTGCCGCCGCCATCGGCCTGAAATCTCCTGGAAAGCTCTCTGTAATTGGTTTCGTAAGGATAATCCAGACCGAATCGGGTGCCGGGAATCATCGCACCGTATACCGGAAAATAATACCGGCCCTGATAGCGGACGACAAGCGCCCGGCTGTTGATCAGAACCTCCGCAAACATGGATGCAATAATCATGGCCGCAAAAAGCAAAAGCGCGTAGTATCCGCGCTTGATGGACTTGAAGCGCCGCAGTTTCTTCCGGGTCAGAGGGCTGAGGGTCACGGCAGGTTTCCTTTACCGTCCATGACCGAACTGCACCCTGGGGTCCACCAGCGCCACGCAAAGATCGGAGAGGATGTTGCCGATCATGAAAAGAAGCGATGAGATGACCAGAATCCCCATGACCACGGGATAGTCCCGGTCAATGATCGATTCATATCCCAACAGTCCCATCCCGTTGATGTTAAATACCTTTTCAATGAGAAAAGAGCCGCTCAGGATAACGGAAAGATTGTCTCCGAAAGTTGTGGCGACAGGGATCAGGCTGTTTCGCAGCGCATGACGGAAAACCGCCTGTTTGAAGGAAAGGCCCTTGGCGATGGCGGTTCGCACATAGTCCGCGGACAGGTTGTCCATCAGGGAATTTTTCATCAGAAGCGTGAGAACCGAAAAAGAACCTAGGACATATGCGGTCAGCGGCAAAGCCGTGTGCCAGAGAAGATCGCCGATTTTATGGACAAGGGTAAACTCCGTAAAATCATCGCTCACAAAGCCTCCCAGCGGAAAGATCTCCCAGTGAGAGGCCAGAAGCACCAGAAGCAGAACGCCGATCACCCAGCCGGGAACGGCGTACCCTGTAAACACGACAACGGATGTGACATTGTCATAGGTGCTCTTGTGGCGGATGGCCTTTGAAATTCCAAGCGGAATACAAACTCCGTAAACCATCACCATTGAAAACAGCCCGAAATAAAGGGAAATGGGGATGCGGCCGCGAATCATCCGCCACACCGGCTCGTAATACCGGGTGGACATTCCCAGATCGCCGCTCAGCACCTTTGCCAGCCACTGGCCATAGCTGACAAGGACTGGCTTGTCAAATCCGTAATAAGCTCTAAGAACCTGAATCTGCTCGGCGGAAAGCGGCTGGCGCTGGCTCTCGCCGGAGGTGGCCCCCGCGGATCTTCCCCCTTCCCTGCCCTGCATCTGCTGGGCCTGAAGCATCATCCGTTCAATGGGGCCTCCGGGGACCACCCGGGTAATCGCAAAAACAAGGACCGTAATCCCCAGAAACGTCGGGATGATCAGAAGCGCCCTTCGAATAAAATAGGCTGCCACCGTCTATTTGACCTGAATGCCTTCCAGTTTCCACAGGGTGGAGTCAACCGGCCGGGCAAATGTCCAGAACTCCTCGAATTTCATGGGCTCCGCGCTGTCGCCCTTGACCACCTTGCCGCTGGATTCCTCAACCGTATAATCCAGGAGATTGGCCGTGAACAGCACCTTGATATACACTTCCCGGCCTTCCATGCCCGCATCGACGATTTCAATGCCGCGGACCGCGATGTTTTCGAGCCGGTTGATCAGCCCTTTTTGTTTGAGATCGGCGAACTGTGCCTCATATTCGGTTTTCAGTTGCTGACCGATAAGCCCCTGAACCGATGATGTATCCCGGCGCATCCAGGCAGCCTGTACCTTGAAAAATACGTCCTGGGCGATTTCCTTGAATTTTTCGGGATCAAAATCCGGCTCCGACTGCCTGACCATATCGAAACCGCCGGAAGCCGGCGCAGGCGCGGCAAAGGGAGGCGGCGTCATTGGCGGCGTCTGAATCCCGGCCGACTGTGAATTGTCGGTTGAAAACGGATTAAACGACGACATGTTTCGTGATCCCATATTGGGTTTGACAAATCGCTTGTAAATAAAATAACCGATCCCCCCCAGGATCAGAAGATCGAACATGCCGATGCCGCCCCCCCCGCCGCCGCCATACCCGCCTGCGGACCCGGACCTGCCGAAGAGCATATTGCCGATCATTCCGCCGACGAGACCGCCGCCGACCCCTTTCAGAAAACTGCTGCCCCCGCCTCCGGACAAGGGTGAAGACCGGGAGAATGACCCGCTGCCCGAAGGGGGCGGTGAAGGCGGAAACGACGGGCTGCTGAATCCGCCGCTTCTGGAGCCGCTGCCGGAACCGCCAAAGGATCTGCCGCCGCTGCTGGAGCGGGCGTCCGCCATATCGGAAACGCCCATGACAGCCAGAACCGCCAGGGTCAGGCCCAGAAACAGCATCCGTTTTATGGGTGAAGTTTTATCAAACATGATGTGCCTCCAAAAATAATATTAAAAAAAAGTGAACCGCATGCGGTTTTTGTTTCAGAGCGGTTTCATCCCCGCCGGCATCCGGCCCGGTTATCGGTTATTATCGTCCCGGACACCCGTTTCTTCAAGGGTTATCAGGGATCAATCTCAACAATTGCGCGGGAAACGATTCCGCCACCCGGAAGCTGGAATTCCTTTCTGACAAGATGCAGCTTTTTTCGGGCAAACAACCGAACACATTCCGGATAAAGTATCCATTCCTGCGCCAGCCCTTTTTTCTTGACGCTTTCCAGCGTATCCCCGGGAAGTATCGGAAATGCCCGCTGCCCGATAATCGGTCCCGAATCCTCCCCGTAATCCACAAAATGCACGGTACAGCCGCCGACCTTGCAGCCATGGCGAAATGTATCCCCGTATCCATCGGTTCCCGGAAACGCGGGAAGAATGGCCGGGTGAATGTTCATTATCCGCAGGCGATCCGGCGGGTCGTTGACCCGGTCGATAAAATAGGGCGTCAGATTTCGCATGAATCCTGCGAGAACCAGAAGGTCGAATTCATGCCGGGCCATTTGCATCAACAGTTCGGCTTCGGCAATGGCGCGGGATTTCAGGAAATCGGATACCCGCTGATCCGGTGCATCCTCGGAAAAAATATGCTGCTTACGCCGGCATTCCAGCAGATTGAAATCTTCCGGCAAACGCAACTGCGCCGGCTGGCTGCGAAAACGTCCGAGAATAGCCCTGTAATCCACGACAAACTGAGAAATGCCGTGGCGCCGCGCCCGTTCCAGGCCGCCGGCGGACGGATTGTCCGATCCGACGAAAATCATCCTGCCGTCTATGCTTCCGGACCGGCAGGCATCGATGATGGCCTGAAGATTGGTCCCCCCCCCTGAAATCAAGGCGCCGATGCGAATTGCTGAATGCATTTCATTTCCCCCGCATGGATCGAAGTCCTGCTGATTTCACACAATCCTCTGCATTGACTTTATAAAAACATGATACTATAATCGATTTCATTAATAAATCAATTTATGAAAGGAATCAGTTTATGGCGGAAAACGTACTTGAAATTGATGACGGCCGTTTTGAAGCAGACGTATTGCAGGCGCAGACTCCGGTGCTGGTGGATTTCTGGGCGCCCTGGTGCGGTCCCTGCCGTGCCATCGGACCTGTTGTGGAAGAGCTTGCCGGAAAATTCGGTGATAAAATAAAATTTAAAAAATGCAACGTGGACGACAATCCCCTTACCCCGTCCAAATACGGCATCAAATCCATTCCCACCCTGATTTTCTTTAAAGACGGAAAAGTATTCAACCAGGTTGTCGGCGTGGTCGCCAAATCCAAACTTGAAGATATGATCAACAGCGTGCTGGCGTAAGGGCAACGATCCGGTCGTTAATTTTTTTTTCACGCCGTGAGCAGTAAACAGACAGGATCGGGACCCGAGCCCGTCCTGACATTGATTATTGATCACCGCATAGCATTCTTGGTCATTCACCTATGAAATACAAGCTAATCTTGCCGGTTGTGGCGATGCTGATGCTTTCGGGCTGCGCCTATTTTTTTGACGGCAAATCAGATGAAAAGACAGCCCAGGAACTCGTCAACGACGGGATGGAAGCATTCAACTCGCAGCGCTACCGCGCTGCCATCGAATCGTTCGACAAGCTGAAGGACTGGTATCCTTTCAGCAAATACGCCATTCTGGCCGAGCTGAAAATCGCTGACGCCCATTTTTATCTGGGAGAGTACGAAGCCGCCATTACCGCCTATGAATCTTTTGAGAATCTTCATCCCCGCAATGACGCAACGCCTTATGTGATTTTTCAGCGGGGGCTCTGTTATATCGAGCAGCTCGAATCCGTCGACAGGGATCAGAAATCGACTGTAAAGGCCGTCGAGACCTTCAACCGCCTCAAAAAGATGTATCCGGCTTCGGAATATACCGCCCAGGCGGATAATTATATCCGGATGAGCCTGAAAAACCTGGCGGGCCACGAATTCTATGTGGGTGAATTTTATTTCAAGAACAAGCATTTTAAAGCAGCCGTAAAGCGGTTCAGAACCGTTGTTTCCAGTTATCCCGACGTGGGTCTCACGGAAAAAGCGCTGGAAAACATCGCCCGATGCGAAGTTGAACTTGCCAAGGGAGCCGAACCTGAAAAAAAATGGTGGTCCTTGTGGTGGGCGCCGTCTTTCTAAAGCGCTTCAGCACTCCTGCGAACGGTAATTCCAGCCCCGCCGAATAATTACTTTACATCCGATTGTTTTTGCGATAAACATAAAAATTCGGGCTGCGGATCATCAGGAATGATTTTGATGATTTTGCCGCCGCCGGCAAAGCAAAGACATTGCTACGGCAAGCTTTGCTTCGATTTATGAGATTTCCAAGTAAAAAGTTACGGAGATAGGATAATGTCCAAGATTTGTGAAATTTGCGGCAAAAAACCCATGATCGGCTGCAATGTCAGCCATGCCCACAACATCACCAAACGCCGGTTCAACCCGAATCTTCAACGGGTTCGCTCACTGAATAACGGCAGAGTCCGAAAAATCATGGTATGCACCAACTGCATCAAGTCCGGGCGTATTGTAAAAGCCCCTTAATGATCAATGCGCTGAACAGCCTGGATAGCCTTTACCTTTCGAATTTCAGACAACAACCGGTTCAGATGCTCGGTGTTTCGAATCGCCAGTGTAAACTGGCTATCCACGATTTCACTTTCGCCGATTTTTGAATTTGCGCTGAGGATGTTCGCCCCGTTCTTGCTGATGGTCATCGCCAAATCCGCCAGCAACCCGACCCGGTCAAAAGATTTCACAAGAATTTTCACGGGATAGGTTTCCGTGATCGCCTCATCCCATTCCACATCGATCTGCCGCTCCGGATCCATTGTTAACGCATTTATGCAGCTTGCCCGGTGAATCGTAACCCCGAAACCGCGGGTTATATACCCGGTAATGGCGTCTCCGGGCACCGGCTCGCAGCATTTGCCGAACTTCACCAGAATATCGTCCATTCCTTTTACGATCACGCCGCCGGTTTTTGATTTTTTCTTTCGAACTCTGCCGATAATCTTGTCCAGAAAAGATTCCTGAATCTCCTCCGGATCGGCCTTGACGGAAAACCTGCGGATAATCTGCAAGGGGGTTATCTTGCCGTATCCCACGCTTGCGAACAGATCGTCGGCGGCCTTGAATCCGAAATGGGCAACCGCCTCATCCATTTCCGAAGACTTGACCAGTTCATTGAAATTCAGCCGGTGTTTTCGAAACGCCTTTTCGCACATTTCGCGGCCGAGGCTGATACTGCGGTCTTTTTCCTGAGCCCTGACCCATTGCTGAATTTTGGAGCGCGCCTTGACGGTTCTGACAAAGCTGAGCCAGTCCTTGCTGGGGGTATGGTTTTTGGTGGTGATGATTTCAACGCTGTCTCCGGTTGAAAGCTGATACTGAAGCGGCACGATCCTGCTGTTCACCTTGGCGCCGGTGCACTGGTTGCCCACCTCCGTATGGATCATATAGGCGAAATCAACCGGCGTCGCCCCTTTGGGAAGGGCCTTGACTTCCCCACGGGGCGTAAACACATAAACGTCATCCGGGAAAAGATCCAGGCGAACATTTTCCATGAATTCGTTGGGATTGCGGATATTCTGCTGGTTCTCGATCAGGTTCTGAATCCAGGCGAACTGCCGGGTAACGGATTCATCGGCTTTCTGGCCTTCCTTGTAGCTCCAGTGAGCGGCAATGCCGGCCTTGGCCACTTTGTCCATCTCCCAGGTCCGGATCTGAATTTCGATTCGCTTGCCGTCCGGGCCCATGACCGTGGTATGGAGGGATTGATACATATTGGGTTTGGGCCGCCCGATATAGTCCTTGATCTTGGAGTCGATCGGCTTCCACAGGCCGTGAATCAGCCCCAGAGCCGCATAGCACTGGGTGACGTTTTCCAGAATAATCCTGAATGCGATGATATCGTAGATTTCCTCAAAAGGCAGGGACTGCTTGACCATTTTCTGGCGGATGCTGTAGAGGTTTTTATACCTTCCCATCACCTGGCATTTCAGGCCGTTTTCAGCCATGGTCTCGCGGATCAGCACCTTTACTTTTTCGATGTAGGTTTCCCGCTCAATCATGTCCTTGCTGAGCAGATACTTGATCTTCTCATGATCCTCGGGCTGAAGGTACCGGAACGAGATGTCCTCCAGTTCATTTTTTATCCAGTAAATGCCCAGGCGGGATGCGATCGGCGCATAAATATCAAGAGTTTCCTGAGCAATTTCCTGCTTGCGTTTCTCGCTTTTATGAAATTGAAGGGTCCGCATGTTGTGAATCCGGTCCGCCAGCTTGATCAGAATGACGCGGATATCATCGGCCATGGCAAGAAGCATTTTTCGAATGCTCTCCGCCTGCCTGGCCTGCGAGCTGTCAAAAGTCACTGAACTCAGCTTGGTGACACCGGAGACGATATGGACGACTTCCGCACCGAAAATCTCCTCAATTTCTTCAGGCGTGGCATGGGTATCCTCAATGACATCGTGAAGAAGGCCGGCCGCGATGCTGACAGGATCCAGACTCATGTCCGCCAGAATGCCGGCCACTTCCAGCGGGTGGGACAGATAGGGCTCTCCGCTCAGCCGCACCTGACCATCATGCACCCTTGCGGAATATACGTATGCCCGCTCGACCAGACCGGTATCCGCATCCGGGTCGTATTCAGTTATCTTGTCCAGAATATCATTGATCCGAATCATGATCACGCTCTTGGTGAAAAACGCAAAGCTTGATGAACCCGCAAAAAATCCTAATAGGCTTTTGCAAAGACCACCCGTTGCCCGCTCCGGGCGCTGCAGCAGATGCACCGGCCTTCCTCGGCCTTGCCGTCAAAGGGAATGCATCGAATGGTCACGCTGAGATCCTCCTTGATGCTTGCCTCGCAGGCCGCGGACCCGCACCAGTGGGACATGGCAAAGCCGCCGTGAATTTCCGGCTTATCCAGATTCAGCGCCGTAAAAAAATCATAAAAATCCGTTTTATCGTCAATTTCCCGAACATGCTCATCCCTGAAATTAAGGGCACGCTCATAAAGCGCCTGTTGAATTTCATCCAGAATCTGGGGGATTTCCGCCAGAAACTGCGCGCGCGTCATCGATACCTTCTCCTTATGGCTTTTATCCCGGCGGGCAAAGACCACCGAATTTTCCGCCATATCCCGGGGGCCGATTTCAACACGAATGGGAATCCCCCTTCGGATCCAGTCCCAGCCCCGGGCGCCTCCGATATCCCTGTCGTCGATTTCCACCTGAATCCTGCGATGGTGATAGCTTAGATCCCTTAATTTGGAAGCCAGGCGCTGGGTATAGGACATGATATCCGCGCGCTCATCGGCATTTCGGATAATCGGCAGCAGAACGACATGGGAGGATGCAATCATCGGCGGGAGGATGACGCCGTCATCATCCCCGTGGGTCATGATGACCCCGCCGATCATCCGGGTGGAAGCCCCCCAGGATGTCGTCCAGCCATATTCCTCGGTTTCCTCACGGGTCTGATATTTGATCTGGGACGCTTTTGCAAAATTCTGACCCAGAAAATGGGAAGTCCCTGCCTGAAGGGCCTTTCGGTCCTGCATCATGGCCTCGATGCAAAGGGTTTCAACCGCGCCGGGAAACGTTTCCGCAAGGCTCTTCTTGCCGCGTATCACGGGAATTGCCAGGTATTCTTCCACGAATTTTGCGTACACATCCAGCATCATCTGGGTCCGTTCAAAGGCTTCCTCGGAAGTGGCATGGACGGTATGGCCTTCCTGCCACAGGAATTCGCTCGTACGCAGAAAAATCCGGGTCCGCATTTCCCAGCGCACCACGTTTCCCCACTGGTTCAGCAGCATGGGAAGATCGCGATAACTGCTGATCCATTTGGAAAAGGCATCGCCGATGATGGTTTCAGAGGTTGGACGAACCACCAGCGGTTCCGTCAATTTTCCGGCTGGAACTAGCTCGCCGTTTGGCCCTTTTTCCAGCCGGTGATGGGTCACCACGGCGCATTCCTTGGCAAACCCATCGACATGTTCGGCTTCCTTCTGGAGAAAACCAAGCGGAATGAACAAGGGGAAATAGGCATTCTTAACCCCGGTTTCCTTAAACATTTCGTCCAGCACCCGCACCATGTTTTCCCACAGGGCATAGCCCCAGGGCTTAATCACCATACAGCCCCTCACCGGAGAGTTTTCCGCCATTTCAGACGCCTTAACCACCTGCTGGTACCACTCCGGATAATCTTCCTCCCGTGTCGGCGTGATTGCGGTCTTTTCTTTTTTTGCCATAATTCTCCCTTTATCGAAATAAAATCGTTGCGGTTTAAGTCAATCAGCCGATGATTTCCGCCCCTTTTCTTCTGTTTCAATGGTGACGGCATCGTAAAAGTCCGGATACTGCGTTGCGCTGCATCCTTCGTCGTTGCGGCGTACCATAAATACGCCTCACTCCTCAGGATTTGCGCGCCTTGCCTGCGAACTTTTTACAAAGCCGTCCGAATTTTGACTTTTTGCGAAGCCATCAATGGGGGTAAGGCTCGGTATTGCGGGATCGCAAGGAGCCATAGCGGCGATTTCGCTCAGCAGCGCCGCCACCAGTTTTTCCTGGGGCAACTGCCGGATCACCTTGCCCTGCTTGAATAAAATGCCGACGCCATCTCCACCGGCGATTCCGATGTCCGCCTCGCGAGCTTCGCCGGGGCCGTTGACCACACAGCCCATGATCGCAATTTTTATATCCGGTCTGCTGGCCGACAATGATTTTTCAACCGCTTCCACGGTATCGAAAAGATTGAATCTGCATCTGCCGCAGGTCGGGCAGGAAATGATCTCCGGGCCCCTTTTTCGGATATTGAGGGCTTTTAGAATTTCATAGCCGGTTCGAATCTCTTCCACCGGATCCCGGGTCAGCGACACCCGAAGCGTGTCTCCGATGCCTTCATACAGCAGCATGCCGATGCCAAGAGCGGACTTTACAATCCCGGAGTACAACGTGCCGGCTTCCGTCACCCCGACATGCAGGGGCAGATCGGTTTTTTGCGACAGAAGCCGGTAGGCTTCCAGGGTCCGGTGTACATCTGAGGCCTTGATGGATACCTTCAGCTCATGGAAATCCATGGAACGCAGTATGTCGATATGCCGAAGCGCACTTTCTACCATTGCTTGCGCATTGACGCCGTGATATTTTTTTATTATATCCTTTTCCAGGGATCCGGAATTCACGCCGATCCGGATGGGAATCCGGCAGGATTTTGCGCAGCCGACAACAGCCTGAATTTTTTTAAGACCGCCGATATTGCCGGGATTGATCCGAAGGCCGTCCGCCCCTGCCTTTGCGGCGGCGATGGCCAGACGGTAATCAAAATGAATATCGCCGATAAGCGGGATGGATATCTGTTTTTTGATGGCGGATATGGCTTCGGCCGACGCCATGTCCGGAACAGCCACCCGCACGATCTCGCAACCTGCCGCTTCCAGCCGGTGAATCTGCGCCACCGTGGCCGGAATATCCTGGGTGAACGTATTGGTCATGGATTGTACGGCTACCGGCGCCATGCCGCCAATTTTTACCGATCCCACGCGAATCTGGCGGGTGGGCTTACGCTGGATGGGGAATGTCATAAATCCATCATGTTATAGGAATGAAGAAAACCAGCATTGCTTGTGACAATTGCGCATGCTTCATTTTTCTTACTTCAATTTTTCATTAAAAACAAATACAAATCACAACCTGCAAGGAGAACCCGCTGATGAAGACCGATAACAGCCCCGATGCCGCCGAAGACACCTCCCGCATTCAGGAGATTATAAGGCAAAATGCAATCAATCAAAAGCTTGACTGCATTGCGGCATTTGAAATCGCAGATATGCTGAATGTTTCCCCCGGAGCCGTCGGCAGGACACTGGACCTGATGGATTGCCGCATCACCCATTGCCAGCTTGGTTTGTTCGGACACAGCCCAGAAAAAAAAATCGTGACCCCTGAAACGGCCGTCGATTCCGAGATAAAGCTTGCGATAGAAGCCGCGGCAGCCGATGGCAGGCTTTCCTGCCGGAAGGCATGGCAGATTGCAGCGCGGTTTCGGATTGCGAAGCTTTCCGTCAGCAATACCTGTGAAGGTTTGGGAATAAAAATAAAACCCTGCCAGTTGGGTGCATTTTAAGTCATCGATCCTGTTTCTTCAAGAACAGGTTACCGACGATGACGGCCTTGCAATAAAACATGAAGTGGTTCCTTGCGAACGGGCACATGACAATTGCCTTGCCGGCAAGGGATTTTGATACCGGTTCTTGTGCCTTGCATCGGCCTAGTCATCCGCCACTGAAGCAGGTTGACCCTTTCCTGCATGCTGCAAATGCCCGTCTGTTTTGTGGCCGCGGATAAAACCTTCTGCGCCTTCACATCAAAGCCCCTGCCGTTGTCCTCGACGCGCAGGACGATATTCGGGGACGAACCCGGCAGCAGGATGATCGCTCTGTCTGCGTTCATATGTTTTAGGATATTGCTCAGACCCTCATGAATCGACATCGGACGGATCACGGGCTGGATTAAATCAATATCCAAGGGCAAAAATTCCTTTTCTCTTGCCATTATTAAATGACATATGGTATCAAATTGGACAATTAAGGCGCTTCAAGTCGCTGAACAAAATTCACGCTCACACCAAATAAGGGAGGAGGATAAGAATGAAATATCAAAAGCTATGGGTATGTCTATCTGTTGCTGTTCTGGCCTTTGGAGCCGGCGTTGCTGCTGCCGGCACGCTGGATGATGTCAAGGCCAAGGGTTTTGTCCAGGTTGGCGTCAACGGCCAACTGGCAGGGTTCGGTATCCCCGATGAAAAAGGGGAATGGAAAGGGCTGGACGTGGATACCGCTCGGGCGATTGCCGCTGCGGTTTTCGGTGACGCAAAAAAAATCAAGTTTGTTCCGTTGACCGCAGTTCAGCGCTTCACGGCACTTCAATCCGGTGAAGTGGATGTTCTTTGCCGTAACGCCACCATAACGCTGACCCGTGATACCGCTCTGGGACTTGATTTCGCGCAGGTTAACTATTATGACGGGCAGGGCTTTCTAATCCCTAAAAAAATGAACATCAAAAGCGCCAAACAACTGGATGGCGCAACAGTCTGTGTTCTTCCCGGAACAACCACAGAGCAGAATGTTGCTGATTATTTCCGCACCCATAACATGAAAATGAAACCGGTCGTCATTGAAAACAACGCCGAACTGAATAAAGCCTTTTTTGCCGGCCGCTGCGACTGCCTGACATCAGATGCCTCACAACTGGCCGGTGCACGGTCCGTGGCGCCGAATCCGTCGGACTATATCATTTTGCCCGAAATTATTTCAAAAGAGCCTCTGGCGCCGGCGGTCCGCCATGGCGACAACCAGTGGAAAGACATTGTCAACTGGTCGGTACTGGCCATGATAGATGCTGAGGAACTCGGCATTACCTCAAAGAATGTGGATGAAATGCTGAAAAGCACGAATCCTTCCATTCAGCGTTTTCTGGGCGTTGTACCCGGAAACGGGAAAGCCCTGGGGGTGGAGGAAAATTTTGCCTACAATATTATCAAACAGGTCGGCAATTACGGCGAAATATTTGATCGCAATGTCGGCCCGTCAACGCCGTTGGCTCTGGAGCGCGGTTACAATGCGCTGTGGACAAAAGGCGGACTGATGTATTCACCTGATTTCAAATAAGCGGATCTGATCTGTTTCGTCACCATCTTGTGCAGGTTGGACTCATATTCCCCTGCACAAGATATAATGAAAGACCGGCGGTCGGATCGCTGGAAGCGCAGGCTTTCCATTATGAAACGCCGGTGATTCCAGAAATCTGCACACAGTGACGATTGACATTTTATCACCCGGGAAACGCCTTGCCATCCAAGAAAGATTCAGAAAATTCCATTCCTTTCTGGCATGATCCTGCCAAGAGAGCCATTGTATATCAATTGGCAACCCTTGCCGTGGTGGGCCTTGTCGGCTACTATCTTTTTTCCAACACCATGACAAACCTTCAGCGTCAGTCCATTGCAACCGGTTTTCATTTCCTGGAAAAAGAGGCTTCTTTTGAAATCGGAGAGTCGCTGATCCCCTATTCGGCAGCCAATAATTACGCCAGAGCCCTTCTTGTCGGTATCCTGAACACCTTAAAGGTTTCATTCGTGGGAATTGTTCTGACGATTCTGCTGGGTACATTCGTGGGAGTCGCCAGACTGTCCGCAAACTGGCTGGTTTCCAGGCTGGCTGCTGTTTATATTGAAGTCTTCCAGGATATTCCGATACTGCTTCAATTGATCTTCTGGTACGCCATTTTTTACGATTCGCTTCCCGCTCCCAGAAACGCCATGGAGCCGCTTCCGGGCATTTTCCTCTGCAACAGGGGGCTGGCCTTTGGTATCCCGGAGTCTCACCCTTCATATAAATATATCGCCGTTGCCTTTCTGATGGGATGTATCTGTTTATTTTTACTTAGAAAATGGGCAAGGAAAAGGCAGGATCGGACCGGTCTGGCTTTCCCGGTGTTCAGTACGGGATTCGCCATGATCATCGGGTTTCCCCTGATCGTCTGGCTCGTTTCCGGCGCCCCGACCGCCATGAATACGCCACGGCTTTCTGGTTTTAATTTTACCGGCGGCATCACCGTCAGTCCCGAGTTTACCGCGCTGCTTCTGGGGCTGGTACTTTACACCGCCGCTTTCGTTGCGGAAATCGTCCGGTCCGGCATTCAGGCGGTCAGCAAGGGCCAGACCGAGGCGGCCATGTCCCTGGGTTTGAAACCCTGGCAAACCCTCAATCTTGTCATCCTTCCCCAGTCGCTTCGCATCATTGTTCCGCCTTTGACCAGCCAGATGCTCAATCTCACCAAAAACAGCTCGCTGGCCGTGGCCATCGGCTTCCCGGATTTTGTTTCCGTCGCCAATACCACGATCAATCAAACCGGACAGGCTATCGAGGGCGTTGCGATGATCATGGTGGTTTATTTATTTTTCAGTCTTGTCACCTCGGCATTCATGAACTGGTACAATAAAAAAATCGCCCTGATCGAGCGATGATTTTTTGTCTGAAACCAAACCTCAAAACGGATCCGAATGATGGCGCATCCCGATAATTTTCCAGAGACTCAGACCGACGGAATCAAACCGCCTTTAACCAGTGTCGGGGTTATCGGGTGGGTGAAATCGAATCTGTTCAACGGCATATTCAATTCGGTCCTGACCGTTCTGACGTTAATTTTTCTGGGAAAGATTCTTCCGCCGCTGTTTCGATGGATTTTTACAAACAGCCTCTGGACTTCCACCGCCGCGGAATGCCGATCCGTGTCAGGCGCCTGCTGGTCCATCATTTCTGCAAACTACCGGTTTATCCTCTTCGGATTTTTTCCTTACGAATTGCAGTGGCGGCCCCTTTTGGCCATGATTCTGCTGATCAGCCTGCTGCTGATCAGCAGAAACCGGAAATTCTGGAAACGGCCCCTTTTTTATGCCTGGATCTTTGGGCTTTTATTCATGGGCGTCCTGATGAAGGGGGGGATTCTGGGTCTGGCTCCGGTTGACAGCACGCAGTGGGGAGGGCTTCCCCTGACCTTTCTTCTGGCTGTTTTCGGACTTGCCGCCGCCTATCCCCTCGGGGTTTTGCTGGCCCTGGGCAGAAGATCGAAAATGCCGGCCATAAGAACACTCAGTATCATTTATATCGAAATGATCCGTGGGGTTCCCCTGATCAGCCTTCTTTTCATGTCGGCTGTCATTTTTCCGTTGTTTCTGCCTGAAGGCATCACCATCAACAAGATTCTGCGGGCACAGGTCGCCATTATCATGTTTACGGCCGCCTATATCGCCGAGGTGGTTCGCGGCGGCCTTCAGGGAATCGCCAAGGGCCAGTACGAAGCAGCGGAGTCCCTGGGCCTGAATTATGTTCAGACCATGCGCCTGATTATTCTTCCCCAGGCTCTGAAAATCGTTATTCCACCGTCCGTCAGCATTCTGATTTCAGCTTTCAAGGATACATCCCTTGTGGTTATCATCGGCCTGTATGACATTCTCAAAACGACACAAACAGTATTGGCCAACCCGAACTGGATGGGATTTTCATCCGAGGCGTTTTTTTTCCTGGCCTGCATTTATTTCATCTGCTGTTACACCATGTCCAATTACAGCAGAAAACTGGAAAAAGAGCTGGGCACATCACTGTAGCATTCCCATGGGATTTTCATCCGGCGGAAAGCTGACAATAACAAATCTATGTTACCCTGCCTGATTCTTATTCCATGTTTTGCCGGCAACCGGAAAATAGACTTTTGAATTCGTTAACTACGGAGCGTTCATGAGTGCAACCCCTGAAACCGCTGCCAACCTGTCGGAATCGCAAGAAGTCATCAATATCATTGAGATGCACAAATGGTATGGCGACTTTCATGTTTTGCGCGGCATCAATTTGACCATACGAAAGGGTGAGCGGATCGTTATCTGCGGCCCGTCCGGATCAGGCAAATCCACGCTGATCCGGTGCATCAACCGGCTGGAAGAACATCAGCGGGGCAAGATTATCGTCGACGGCACGGAACTGACCAGCGATATTAAAAATATCGAAAAAATTAGGGCGGAAGTGGGGATGGTATTTCAGCATTTCAATTTATTTCCGCACCTGACCATTCTGGAAAACCTGACCCTAGGGCCGATATGGGTACGGAAAATCCCCAGAAGCGAAGCTGAAAAAACTGCCATGTATTATCTGGAAAAAGTCCATATCGCCGAACAGGCCAGAAAATTCCCCGGTCAGCTTTCCGGCGGCCAGCAGCAGCGCGTGGCAATTGCCAGAAGCCTATGCATGAAACCCAACATCATGCTGTTTGATGAGCCCACCTCCGCCCTGGACCCCGAAATGGTCAAGGAAGTTCTGGATGTGATGATCAGCCTGGCCAGGGAAGGCATGACCATGATCGTGGTCTCTCATGAAATGGGGTTTGCCAAAAGTGTTGCGCACCGGGTGCTTTTCATGGATTTCGGCCAGATTGTGGAATCCAACACCCCTGAGGAATTTTTTGACAACCCCCGGAACGACCGGACCAAACTCTTTCTCAGTCAAATTCTGCATTAACCCGTCTGTCTGTTCACCGCAGACGGAGGGGCCGCCAATGCGCAAAATAGGAAAAGGGCAAGGCCGCCGCCCTTTCTCAGCCGACACCCTTAGGAATTTCAATGGCTTTAAACTGGTTCAAGAAAAACAAGGATACGATAGCCCCCCGTTTAACAGCGCAGGATGATGCACCTTCTTTGCCCGAATCCTCCCCGGCGCCTCCCCGCGGCCTGATCCAGAGACTCAAGAACGGCCTTTCAAGAACCCGTCAGGTGCTGACCACCGACATTGATAAACTCTTTGCCGGAAAACGCCGGATCGATGATGAACTTCTGGAAGAACTGGAGGAGATCCTGATTACCGCTGATATCGGGGTCTCGACCTCAGCCGAATTGATCCGGCGCATCGCCTTAAAGTACGCAACCGAAAAGCTGGATTCAGACGGATTCAAAAAAGCCCTCAAACAGGAAATCCTGGAATTGCTGGATGTTGCGGTCGCTGTTCCGGATCCGGCTTCAAGACCGGTTGTCATCATGGTCATCGGGGTCAACGGCGTCGGGAAAACCACGACCATCGGAAAACTGGCTGCCCGGTTTGTCCATGACGGGAAAAAAGTATTGATCGCCGCCGCGGATACTTTCAGGGCGGCGGCCATCGAGCAGTTGACCATCTGGGCGGAGCGGTCAGGCGCGGAAATTGTCCGGCACAAATCAAATGCGGACCCTGCGGCTGTCGCCTTTGACGGAGTGGAAGCCGCAATGGCCCGGAACATGGACGTGGTCATCATTGATACGGCCGGAAGGCTGCATACGCGGGTCAATTTGATGGAAGAGCTGAAGAAGATCAGAAGATCCGTATCCAAAAACATTCCGGATGCGCCGCATGAAACGCTTTTGATCCTGGATGCGACAACAGGCCAGAATGCCATTTCCCAGGCGCGCTTGTTTCATGAATCCATCGGGGTGACGGCGCTGGCGCTTACAAAGCTGGACGGCACCGCAAAAGGCGGGATCGTCGTCAGCATCTGTCATGATCTGAAACTCCCGCTAAAATACATCGGGATCGGGGAAAGCATCGAGGACCTTCAGTTGTTTAATTCCGAAGAATTTGTGAATGCCTTATTTTAAAATAATGCCCTGAATCGGCGTATTTTTATCGATATTCAGTTTTTTTTGAATATTTTTTATCTTACCTGTTGATAAATAATGATTTTTTGTTGACATCGCCTACAGTGTTCTGTAAACACTGCAACCAGTAGGGTTTGTAAACCATAAACAATCTAAAATGGGGGGCAAGAAGCAATGACGAAATCAGATTTGGTTGACAAGATGGCTTTAGACGCGGGCATTACCAAAGCAGCCGCCGGTGCGGCACTCAATTCCTTCATGGACGGAATCGGAAAGGCGCTCAAGGACAAAAAAGACGGCAAGGTAACGCTGGTCGGTTTTGGAACATTTTTAAAAACCACGCGCAAAGCCCGAAAGGGTCGCAATCCCCGAACCGGTGAAGCCATCAAAATCAAAAAGAGCAATGTGGTCAAATTCCGCCCCGGCAAAAAACTCAAGGACGGGATATAAAACATCTGATTCCAGATTGAGTCATTCACCGCAGGAACTGTTTCATGCCTTCTAACCCCAAAAGCCTGCGGTGAAATCTTCTTAGTTAAAATTCGATGTCAAAACGGTCGAATTCGCCGACGTAGGTTTCCCATGTCACATCCACATGGTGAACCCTTGCATAGGGGGAACCCTGCCGGCACCACTCCAGCACGGCCTTCACTGAGGGCTCATCCCCTTCAAACAATGCCTCCACCGATCCGTCCGCCCGATTTCTGACCCACCCGCTTACCTTTCTTCGGGTGGCCGCATGCCGGGTTTCAGCCCTGAAATAGACGCCCTGAACCTTTCCGGTAATCACCACTCTTGCTCTGAGCTGTTTTTCCATAACCTGTCCTTTGGCCGCACGGACCCTAAACCAAGCGTTGCTGGAACGGCCTGCCTGAAGAGGGGTCGGCGTTTTTCCCTTCAATAAGCTGCATAAAGGCGCGCTCGTCAATGATCGCAACACCCAGTTTTAGGGCTGCATCCAGCTTGGACCCGGGGGAATCCCCGGCAACCAGATAATCGGTGTTTCTGCTGACTGCCCCGGAGATTTTTCCGCCGGCAGCCTCGATCAAGGCCCTGGCTTGGTTCCGGGTCAGATAGGGGAGGGTTCCGGTAAGTACGAAAGTCTTGCCTTCAAGCATTTTTCCGGCAGCCGGAGTCAGCGATAAAATTTCAACACCGTTTTCCAGCATGCTGTCAATGATTTCCCTGTTGCCCGGATCGCTGAAAAAACCATGCACGCTTTCCGCAATGGCTTTGCCGATGCCTTCAACTGCGGCCAGGTTCTCCGGCGTCTGCTGCATCACGGCGCCGAGGCTTGTCCACGATCCGGCCAGCATGTCGGCGATGTTCTCTCCCACATGCCGGATTCCCAGGCTGTACAAAAAACGGTTCAAGGGTATTTTTTTGCTCTTCTCGATTGCGGCGATCAGGTTTTCAGCGGATTTTTGTCCCATGCGGTTCAATGTCAGCAGTTTTTCAACGGTCAGTTGAAAAATATCCGCATAAGAGCGCAGCAGGCCCGCATCCACCAGTTGCCCGGCCAGCTTCTCACCCAGGCCGTCCATGTCGAACGCGCGTTTGGAAGCAAAATGGATGATGTTTTCCCTGAGCTGCGCAGGGCACCTGGCATTGAAACAGCGAAGCGCGGATTCCGGTCTGCCGGAATCTTCCAGCAACGAGCGGACGGCGTTCGAGCCGCAGGCAGGACATGTTTCAGGCATTTGAAACACGGCTTCATTTCCGGCCCGTTTTTCAGTGACGACCTTGACGATCTTGGGAATGACATCCCCTGCCCTTTCCACAAAAACCGTATCCCCGATGCGAATATCCTTGCGCTGGATCTCTTCTTCGTTGTGGAGGGTGGCCCGGCTGACCCATACGCCGCCGATCCTGACCGGCTCCAGATGCGCAACCGGTGTCAGAACCCCGGTCCGGCCAACCTGAACTTCAATGGCCTGAATCCGCGTGGTTCCCTGAACTGCCTGAAATTTCCAGGCAATGGCCCACCGGGGGCTTCTGGCTTTTTCGCCAAGCATTCCCTGATGCCGGAGGCTGTCGACCTTGACCACCAGGCCGTCAATGTCATAGGAAAGGCCCGAGCGGCTTTCCTCCAGATCCCGGTAGCATTCCAGAACCTGGTCCAGCTTCAGGCCGGGACGGATCAGGGGGTTTACCTTGAATCCCATGGCCTTCAGCCGACAAAGGACATCCCAGTGGGAGTCGCAATTCAGACCGGAAGCCAGTCCCGTGCCATAGATAAAAATATCCAGGGGACGGGTGGCGGTTATCGCAGAATCCAGTTGCCGCAGCGATCCGGCGGCCGCGTTTCTGGGATTGGCAAAGGCCGGAAGGTTTTTGACCTCGCGGCTGCGATTCAGTTTCTCAAACCCCCTGCGGTCCATGATGATCTCTCCCCTGACCTCCAGCCGGCCTTCAAGGGAACCGGCCGGAAGCTGCAACGGAACCGAGCGGATGGTCCGGACATTGGCGGTAATCACTTCCCCGGTCATGCCGTCCCCGCGGGTGGATGCCAGGATCAGTCTGCCGTCTTCATAGACCAGTTCAACCGCAACCCCGTCCAGTTTCGGCTCTGCGGTATACAAAACCGCGTCCTGAATTTGAAGCGCTTTTTTTACCCGGATGTCAAAGTCGATAATATCCTGCTCGGCAAACGCATTGTCCAGGCTGAGCATGGGAAGGGAATGCGAAGTGGTTTCAAATACGCCAAGCGGCGGCGCTCCAACGCGGGACGTCGGAGAATCCGGGCTTTTCAGTTCGGGATGCGCTTTTTCAAGCGTCGTCAACTCCCGCATCAGGGCATCATATTCCGCATCCGATATTTCGGGATTGTCCTGAACGTAATACAGGGTGTTGTGACGGTGAAGGGTCTTTCTGAGGGCTTCTATCCGCTCCATGACAGTCGGGTTCCGGGATGAATTCATGACGGTATTTCCCTCAAAGCCGGGCTATAGCCCCAGATAGGCTTTCTTGACGGCTTCATCGCACAGGAGGTTCGGGGCGGAATCGCACATCGTGATGGCGCCGTTTTCCATGACATAGCCCCTGTGGGCCACCTTGAGTGCCTGATTGGCATTCTGCTCCACCAAAAAAATGGTGGTGTTGTTTTCCGCGTTGATTTTTTTGATGATTTCAAATATCTGGCGGACAATCAGGGGCGCAAGCCCCAGAGAGGGTTCATCCAGCAATAGCAGCCTCGGCCTTGCCATCAGCGCGCGGGATATGGCCAGCATCTGCTGCTCGCCGCCGCTCAGCGTTCCGCCGGCCTGGTGCCTTCTTGTGGACAGGATCGGAAACAAGTCCCAGATGTAGGAGAGATCTTTCCGGATATTCTCCTTGTCATTTCGCAGAAAGGCGCCCATGTCCAGATTTTCCGCAACCGTCAGATAGGGAAATATCCTGCGGCCTTCCGGAACCTGACTGATTCCCAGAAGGACGATTTTTTCCGGACTCATTCCATGAATGGGCTTTCCATAGAAAAGAATTTCTCCCTGCCGCGGCGGAACGAGTCCGGAAATGGACATCAGGGTGGTGGTTTTGCCGGCACCGTTTGCACCGATCAAGGTAATGATTTCCCCTTCGGCAACTTCCATGCTGATGTTCTTCAATGCCTGGATATTCCCGTAATAAGTTGAAACGCCGTTTACCCTAAGCATCGATATCTTCTCCAAGGTAAGCCTTGATCACCACGGGATTGTTGCGGATCTCTTCAGGGGTGCCCTGTGCGATCTTCTTTCCGTAATCCATGACAAATATTCGGTCCGACAAACTCATGACAAGTTTCATGTCATGTTCAATCAGCAGAATGGAAATCCCCTCCGCATCCCGGATCCGCGTGATCAGATCGTCCAGTTCAAGCGTTTCCTGGGGATTCATTCCCGCCGCCGGTTCGTCCAGGAGAATCAGGAAAGGTTCCGTTGCAAGCGCCCTTGCGATTTCAAGGCGGCGCTGCGCCCCGTAAGGAAGGTTCCTGGCCTGATCATTGACGTACCTGGCAAGCCCGATTTTCTCCAGAATCCGGAAGCTGTCATCCACGACCGCCTGTTCTTCCCTGACCATCGCCCGATTGCGGAAGATGGCTCCGGCCACTCCTGATCGGGTTCGGCAGTGCCTGCCGATCATTACGTTTTCCAGAACCGTCATGTTGGGAAACAGACGGATGTTCTGAAAGGTCCGGGCCATGCCTTTTTCGGTTACCTGATTGGGCTTTAATCCGTTGATCCGTTCGCGTTTTAGCGCGCCTCCGGCCTGCCGCCCCGGAGCGGAAATGAGGATATCTCCCTTGGTCGGCGAATAAATACCGGTAATGCAGTTGAAAAAAGTCGTTTTGCCGGCTCCGTTGGGACCGATCAGCGCAACGATTTCACCGCTTCGGATATCGATATTCAAATGATCCAGGGCGCGAAGCCCGCCGAAATCCATTGTCAGGTTGGTTACTTCGAGTATGGTTTCCATAGTTGGGGGCATCTGCGTCAGGGTTGTTTGCCTGGCTGAAACTTGTAACTCCGGCGGACATTGGCGATGATTCCCTGGGGGCGAAAAACCATCATCAGAACCATGATGGCCCCGAAAATCAGCATCCTGTAGTCGGAAAACGCCCTGAGGTATTCGGGAAGCAGGATCAGGATCAGGGCCGCGATGGCGACTCCCACGATGGAGCCCATCCCCCCCAGAACGACAATGGCCAGAATCATCGCGGATTCCAGAAAAGTGAAACTGGCGGGATTGATAAACGTTGTTTTAGCGGCAAAAATGACCCCGACCATACCGGCCCAGGTGGCGCCCAGGGCAAACGCCGTCAGTTTGGTCCGGGTTTTGTCGATTCCCATGGCCTGGCATGCCACTTCGTCCTCTCTCAAGGCGATCCATGCGCGCCCGATCCGGGAATTCTGCAAGCGGCCGACAACAAATACGGTAAATACGACCATGCCGATCATCACAAAATACAAATAGATGATGGCACCTGAAAGAGAAAGTTGGATGCCGAACAGGGAAGGCCTGGCAATATGGGCGATGCCGCTTGGCCCGTATGAAAATTCGTTCCAGTTTTCAAGGATCAGACGGATGATTTCGCCAAAGCCGAGGGTGACGATGGCCAGGTAATCCCCCCGCAGGCGAAGTACCGGAAAGCCCAGAAGCGTTCCGAAAACAGCCCCCATCACCGCGCCCATCGGCAGCACGGTCCAGAACCCCAGTCCGAAATGGTGATTCAAAAGGCCATAGGTATAGGCGCCGACCGCATAAAAGGCGACATATCCCAGATCCAGAAGCCCGGCAAGCCCGACAACGATATTGAGCCCCAGCCCCAGAACGATGTACATCAAGGCCGTGATCATGATGTTGGTCTGGTAGGTATCCATCACAAAGGGAAAGACCGAAACAAAGCCGACGCCGGCAACAAGCGCCGGAATGGCATATCTGCGGTTTGACAGGATTCTCCGGAAAAACGAGGGCCTTTCCTGAATGCCGATCCGGCCGTCTTTTTTTCCGATTTCTTTCCGCCAGAGCAGATACCGCCAGACAAAAGAAAGCAGAAAGCTTCCGATCCCGACGTAGGCCATGTTCTCCCAGCGCCAAGTCACCAGTTTTTCAGTGGTATTGACCCGGATAACCATGATCGGAAAGGTCAGGAACATGAACCAGAGAGAGACCATCGCCGATTTTTTTATTTCAGATATTGTTGGCATCATTTTATGTCGGATTGAGCAATTGACGGATTGAATCTAAATACAACTTCGCTTGCTTCCAGGTGAATTCTAAACTTTTTGCGTGGTTGACCTTCCCAGAAGCCCGGCGGGTCTGAAAATCAGAATCAACACCAGCAGCGCAAAGGCAAAGACATCTTCATAGTCGCTGGACACATAGCCGGTCGCAAAGCTTTCGGTCAGGCCGAGAATCAGGCTGCCCAGCACAGCTCCGGGAATGCTGCCGACGCCTCCCAGAACCGCTGCCGTAAACGCCTTGATTCCCGCAATGAATCCGATGAAAAAATTGATTTGTCCGATGTGGGAGGCGATCAATACGCCGCCGACCGCCGCCAGGGCGGAGCCGATGACAAAGGTTGTGGAAATGACCTGATTGACATTGACGCCGACCAGCATGGCCATGCTGCGGTCCTGGGCAGTTGCCCGCATGGCCTTCCCGATTCGGGTGTATTTTATCAGCAGCGTCAGCAGCACCATGATCACCGTGGTTGAAAGCAGGATGACGAGCTGCGTGGAGCGCAGAATGTGGGAATAGGGCTCCCAGAATTCAAAATCGGGGATCAGGCTGGGAAACGGCAGGAAATCGGAAGTCTGGGCAAGAAGCACATAATTTTGCAGGAAAATTGACATTCCGATGGCGCTGATCAGGGGGGAAAGACGCGGGGCGTGGCGAAGGGGCTTGTAGGCGATTTTTTCAACCGTATATCCGTAAGCTGCGGCATACACGGCTGCCGCAATCGATGCCAGTACCAGAATCGCAAACGAATTCAATCCCATGACCGTCAGCACGCTGGCCACAATGAGCGCGGTGAAAGCACCGATCATGTAAATTTCGCCGTGGGCAAAATTGATGAGTTCGATGATCCCGTAGACCATGGTGTAGCCGAGGGCGATCAGTGCATAAATGCTGCCGCGCGTCAGGCCGCCCAGAAAAAGTTCAAAGAAATATTCCATCGATATTCAGTCCGCCCCCTGTGCAACCGGCCCCAAACACCTTCACCTGGAAATGCGCAAAAAACAGGGGCAGGCATCGGCAGTACCTGTCCCCTGAAAGATGCAACAATTCGGCGGTTATTTTTTCAACTCGACATATTTTCCGTCCTTGACCTGATAAACCGAGAATCCCACGCCGATGGCATCCCCGCGGTCGTCAAATTTGATTTTTCCAAGCGGGGTCTCGACGTAATCGGTTCGAAGGGCTTTGGCAACGGCGTCATAATCGGTGGACCCCGCCTTCTGAATGGCGTTCAAAAGCGCCTGGGTGGCTGCGTATCCATTGATGGAAAACACGCCGACATCCTCGCCGTAAGCTTTTTTGTAGGCTTCTTTCACAGCCTTGTCCATCGGATTGGTCGAGGTGTCTTTCGGGCCGGTTGCATAAACACCTTCCGCATATTTTCCGGCAACCTTGATGAAGGTTTCGTCCTTGACCCCGTCATCGGAAATAAAAACAGTTTTCATCCTGTTTTTACGCATCTCGCTGACGATTTTTGAGGCTTCCGGGTGATACCCGCCAAAAATGATCGCATCCGCGCCGGATTTCTTGACCTTGTTGACAACCGAGGAATAATCCACGGCTCCGGGAGTTACCCCTTCGAAAAGGACGACCTGGCCTTTTCCGGATTTTTCAATGAATGATTTTGCAAATTCAGCCAGACCTTTCCCGTAATCGCCTTTATCGTGAAGCACGGCAATTTTTTTGAGTTTCAGGGTATCCAGGGCGAAATCGACTTCCAGCCTGGCCTGGGCATCATCGGAGGCGATTGTCCGGAAAAAATTGGGATATTTTCCGCTCTGAGTCAGCTCCGGGTTCGTTGCGGAAGCTGAAATGGCGATGATTTTGGCGTCTTTATAAATATCCAGCGCAGCCTTGGTCGCACCGCTGCAGACATGGCCCACAACCGCGACCACACCCTCGGATACCAGCTTGGTGGCCGTATTGGTAGCCATTTCCGGCTTGCACACATCGTCTTCAGCTATGACTTCAACCTGCTTGCCCAGAACGCCGCCCTTGGCATTCACGTCCTCGACCACCAGCTTCACCGCCTTGACGATCGGCAGGCCGTAAGAGGCCAGGTCCCCGCTGTGTGCGCCGCCGACACCGATTTTGATGGTATCGGCCGCAACGCCGTAGCCGGTAAAAGCCAGCACCATCACCCCCGCAGCGATAGCGGCCGCAAACCACTTATTTTTGGATTCCTTTTTCATAACCCCTGTCCTCCTTTTTAATTGTTATGATATAAAATACGTTATTGTTTTCTTATAATAAAATCCGTCTGATTGAGTCAAGACAAAAGAATTTGCTTTTTGGCCCGGAATTTATTAATATCTTACGAAAATCATGATGGATATTTTAAGTGAATCATCTCAGGGACCATCGAATCGCATGAAACGCGTCGGTCTGGTCGTAAAAAACGACCCTCTGGCCATTCAGAAGGCCGGCGAGTTGGAGATCTGGCTGAAATCCAGGGATATCGAAGTATTCAGAAAAGAGAACTTTTCCCCGAATCCCTCGCCTTCCGGTTACAGGCACGCACCGAATGACATGTTCTGCGTTCTGGTTTTGGGAGGGGACGGCACATTCCTGAGCGCCGTCCGGTGGATCGGCGATGCCGCCATCCCTGTTCTGGGGGTTAAATTCGGTGAAGTCGGCTTTCTGGCCGAAATATCGGAAGACAATCTGTTTGAGGCGGCCGCGGCGATCATTCATCAGAATTTTACAACCTTTTCCCGCATGCGGCTTCGGGCCGACATCCTCCGGATGGATGAGTGCATTGCCACTGAAACCGTTCTTAACGACATCGTCATCAACAAAGGGGCGCTGGCGCGCCTTGCCAGCATCAAAACCCTTCTGGACGACCACTATTTAACAACATACCGGGCCGACGGTCTCATTGTGGCCACCCCCACGGGCTCAACCGCCTACAGCCTTGCGGCCGGCGGGCCGATAGTTCATCCCACGGTTCCGGGAATCATTCTGTCGCCCATTTGCCCGTTTACCTTGACCATCCGGCCCCTGGTCATTCCGGATTCGGTAGTCATTACCATTGTCCTTGAGAAAGAGGCATCGGATGTTCTGGTTACATTTGACGGCCAGTCCGGCATTGAACTCCGCGACAACGACACCATCCGTATCCAGAAAAGCCCCTATCCCGTGCACATGATCGGCCTGCCCGGCCAGCGCAGTTATTTCGATCTGGTAAAAGCCAAGCTGAGATGGAGCGGCGGGCGCGTTTAGGTTGTTGACTTCCCGTCCGCCTTTGATTATAAAAAAACAGATGACAGAACAAAAACCAACCGGATACACACCAGAGACCATGCACACGCATTCAAAACCTTCCGCCCTGACAGTTAAAAATCCGCTTTCAGAAATATCACACCTGGTTTGTTCGATAATCTGCTTTTGCCTGCTGTCCGCCTGCGGTCCCATCAGTGCATATCACCATGCGATGCTCGACACCCCTTCCCGGCATGTGGACAACGGAATGAAATTTTTACAGATCAACAAAACGGACGCGGCTGTCCTGGAATTTTCCAGGGCTTCCGAGCTGGATCCGGAATACGCCCCGGCTTATACGGGAATGGGACTGGCCTACGGCAGAATGGGAGATTTTGTAAAAGGCTATGAGTTCATTGAACTGGCCGCTAAAAAAGCGCGGGGTTATGAAGAGCAGTCCGCTGTGAAAGATGCGCGGTTGCAGTTGGACGCCATGAAAACTAAATAAGCAATATTTCAGATCGTCACCTTGGCAGTACCACGCCGGGTCCACGCAGCCCGCTTCAAATACGGCCTATCTTGATCCGGTCGTTCAGCACAACATACCAGGCCGGGATCCCCGTCTGTTCCGGCACTTTCCTTCAATCAGCCGTTCCTGTCAGTAAATCCATTTTTCCTTGACTTGAAACGCCGTGTAACTTAAATGATATATGAATCAATAACCCCCCTGTTATTTAAACTTTATGGTGGAAATATTTATGAGCTGGGACTGGGAAAAATTAAAAGAACAGCAGCAAAGCAAAGGCGGCCCCAATATGCCGCAATTCAACGAAATTGCAGACAAACTGAAAAATGTCAAACTACCCGGCGGCCCGGTTGTGATCGTGCTTGCAATCATCCTGCTGCTGGGAGTTTCCATGTTTTACACCGTGGATGTCGATGAGGTCGGCGTGGTGCAGCGTTTCGGCAAATATGTGCGGACAACGCAGCCCGGCCTGAATTTCAAGCTGCCGATAGGAATTGAAAAAGTAACAAAGGTTAAAGTCCGCCATGTCTATAAGGAGGAATTCGGATTCAACACACAACGTGAAGGCGATCAGCGAAAATTTTCTCCGAATGCCGAGGATACCGGTGTTACGCTGATGCTTACCGGCGACTTGAACGTGGCGCTGGTTCCCTGGATTGTTCAATACCGCATTAAAGACCCTTATAATTTCCTGTTCAAGGTCAAGGACACCAGGCGACTGCTTACGGATATGTCGGAGGCGGCCATGCGGCTGGTTGTCGGGGACCGCAGCGTCAACGAGGTGATCAGCAAGCGGGAGGAAATTGCCGTTGAAGCCAAGAACATTCTTCAAAGCGAACTGGATAACGCCGAATCGGGCATTCAGATCGTCACCATCGAAATGAAAAAAACCAATGTTCCGGACCCGGTTCAGCCTTCATTTAATGAAGTCAATCAGGCGGTTCAGGAAAAGGAAAAAATGATTTATCAGGCCAAGGAGGACTACAACAAGGCCGTACCGAATGCACGCGGGGAGGCGGACCGGACCATCAAGGCCGCCGAAGGGTATGCCCTGGACCGCGTCAACCGCGCAAAAGGGGACGCCGCCAGATTTGTCGCGCTGTATGCCGAATACGATAAAGCCAGGGATGTCACCAAACGCAGGCTTTATCTGGAAATGATGAGCAGTATCTTTCCCAAAATCGGGGAAAAATATATCGTGGACTCGGATCAGAGCAATCTTCTTCCCTTTCTAAACCTCGGAAAAAATAAAGGGCCCTCGAAATGAATTCCAAAGTTTTATTGGTTATTGTTGCCTGCATTGCCATTATGATGGCTTACACATCGGCCTATGTCGTCAATGAAACCGAACAGGTGGTGGTCACCCAGTTCGGCCGCGTGGTCGGCGACCCCAAGCTGGCTCCCGGGCTGTATTTCAAGGTCCCTTTCATTCAGGAAGCCACGTATTTTCCGAAAAATCTTCTCATGTGGGAAGGCGATCCCGGTCAGATTCCGACTCTGGACAAAACCTATATCTGGGTGGATGTTTTTGCGCGCTGGAAAATCGTTGACCCGATCAAATTCTTTCAGACCGTCAACAATACGGTCAGCGCCCAGAGCCGCCTGGACGACATCATTGATCCGGCAACCCGCAATTTTATTACATCCTACCGCCTGATTGAAGCGGTCAGGCGAAGCAACCGGGAACTGGATACATTCGAAATCGGTCTGGAAGACATCCAGAAAGAACCGGCGGAGAAGATAACCGAGGGACGGGATAAAATCACTCACGGAATCCTGGAACAGGCCCAGCCCAAATTATCGCCGTTCGGCATCGAACTGGTGGATGTCAAAATCAAGCGCATCAATTACGTGGAACAGGTCCGGGAGTCCGTTTACGGCCGGATGATCGCGGAACGAAAGCAGATAGCGGAGAAGTTTCGGTCTGAAGGCAAGGGGGAGGCCGCAAGAATCATGGGTGAAAAGGAAAGGGATTTAAAACGGATTACATCCGAAGCCTACCGGTCCGCTCAGGAAATTAAAGGCAAGGCTGATGCCGAAGCAACAAAACTTTATGCCCAGGCATACGGCGTAGACCCGGAATTCTATTCGTTTACCAAATCCCTTGAGGTTTACAATGAAACACTGGGTGAGAACAGTTCGATAGTGCTTTCAACCAGTGCTGAATTCCTGAAATATCTGAAAGGATACAAATAAGGCGAGGCGCGTGACCTGAAAGCTCAGGAAAACGGATGTCCGGGATCACAATCTGGAAAAAGAAAAGCACTGTCGCAGCGGTGGAAAAACCATTGAGCGAAAGTGCTTTTTCTTTGTACAGAAAAGATTCCAGGCATCTTATTTACCTTTCCTTCTCTGGTGGCGTGTACGGGCCAAAAGCTTTTTATGTTTATGCTTTCTCATTTTTTTTCTTCTTTTTTTAATGACACTTCCCAACCGATCACCTCCCTTCTTTAATCTTCAATACCCTTATCTCTCACAAGTACAATAAAATTTCAACTTTTTTATCTCATAGAAATGATTCTTTAAAACCGGCCGACTGAAGGGCAAAATCCCCGGTGCGTGCACCCCGCTGCAGGGATGTCAATTTACCCTTGTAATTCAGGGTAAATATATTGACACTGACATGTGCATATGATAGCGATTCCCCATAAAGAATCGCAAAAACCCGGCATTTTTTGCCCGCTGGATTATTTTGGGTTTTATCTGATTTAAACAAAAGGAGTCTCCATGACACACCCGACGCCCCCCTTATCCGGTGATAACGCCCCCTTGGATGACGAAGACGTCATTCTTCTCACAGATGAAATACCTCCTTCGGAAAACGCCGATGTGATCGAAATCCGCCAGCTTGATGACCGTATGGAGCATCGGAAAGCCTCCAAGATGCCTGAGCCGTCTAAAGACTTTCTTAATTTTGACATGGAGGAGATTTCTCCGTCAATGCCGGCAAATGGATTTTCCGATTCACGGGGATTGCCGGCCGGGGCCGCGGCGGAAGACCAGGTGGATGACCTGCAGCGATTGATTGATGAAGTGGTTCACGATTCCCAGGGCCCGCCTCAGGATTTTTCCGGCATCCCCGCGGGAATCAGCAGGCATGTGGTTTCTTCCGCTGAAAAAGGCGAACTTCTTTCCCTGCCGCAGGACAGGATCGATGCCGCCATGGAGCGGGTGATTCGAAACCTTTTTGCAGAGAAAATAGAGCCGATTCTGGATGAAGTGATCACCGCAACAGTTAACCGGGAAATCGAAAATCTCAAAACAGTCCTGCTGGATTATCTGTCATCCGGCAAGATCACGCATAAAGTCAAGTTTTAAACTGAAGATTTATTGCATAACGGCTCTGGAATTGGGGATTGGTCGGCTGATCCCCTTTTTTCTTTTATATATCCCTCCCCGGGTGTTCATGACAATGCCCGATGCGATGTGAGGAGCAAATAACGATTATGGAACAACCGGATAAAGGATACGAACCCCGGAATGTCGAAAAACGCTGGTATGATTTCTGGGAAGAACACCAACTGTTTGCAGCGAATGAAAGCGATTCCCGCCCCGGGTATTCGATCGTCATCCCCCCGCCCAATGTTACGGGCGTCCTTCACATGGGGCATGCCCTGAATGTGACGCTTCAGGATATTCTCTGCCGCTATCACCGGCTCAAAGGCCATAATGTGCTCTGGATGCCCGGCACGGACCACGCCGGCATCGCCACGCAAAATGTGGTGGAAAAAAAATTGGCCGCGGAAGGACGAAACCGCCATGAACTTGGCCGCGAACGGTTTATTGATGCCGTGTGGGACTGGCGAAAGGAATCCGGCAGCGCCATCATTCATCAGCTCAAGCGACTCGGCGCATCCTGCGACTGGAAACGGGAGCGCTTTACGATGGATGATGGACTGTCTCTTGCCGTAAGAACGGTTTTTGTCCAGCTTTATCACGAAGGCCTGATTTATCAGGGCGATTACATCATCAACTGGTGCCATCGGTGCCATACCGCACTGTCCGACCTCGAAGTCGAACACGAAGAGGTATCCGGCAATCTCTATCAAATCCGCTACCCCTTCTGCGATCATTCCGGAGGCATTGTGATCGCCACTACCCGGCCCGAAACCCTTTTCGGCGATACGGCCGTGGCCGTTCATCCGGATGATGAACGATACCGGAATCTGCCTTCCGAATCCGTTCTGCTGCCGCTGACCGGCCGCTCCATTCCCATTATCCGGGATGCCCATGTGGGGATGGCCTTTGGCACCGGCGCATTGAAAGTGACGCCGGCGCATGATCCGAACGACTTTGAAATCGGAAACCGTCACAACCTTCCCCGGCCCAAAGTCATCGACGATAACGGCCGGATGACGGACTGCGCCGGCAAATTCGAAGGCATGGACCGGTTCAAATGCCGGGAAGCCGTTGTCCAGGCGCTTCAGGACCAGGGGCTTCTGGTCGGCGTTGAACCTTATTCCCACAACGTCGGCCACTGCTACCGGTGCAAAACCGTTGTTGAACCCAATTTGTCCAGACAGTGGTTCGTGCGGGCCAAACCCCTTGCTGAAAAAGCCATTGCCGCTGTTCAAAATGGACAGACCCGGATCATCCCCGAGATCTGGGCCGCAAATTATTACGAATGGCTGAACAATATCCGGGACTGGTGCATTTCCAGACAGATCTGGTGGGGGCATCAGATTCCGGCCTGGACCTGCGAGGCCTGCGGGAAGATGACCGTATCCCTGACGCCGCCGAAAACCTGCGATACCTGCGGCCATTCGGTGCTGATTCAGGAAACCGATGTTCTGGATACCTGGTTCAGTTCCGCACTGTGGCCGTTTTCCACGATGGGCTGGCCGGAAAATAGTCCGCTGTTGAAGGCTTTTTATCCTACTTCGGTTCTGGTTACGGGCTTTGACATCCTTTTTTTCTGGGTTGCCCGGATGATGATGATGGGAATCCATTTCATGGAAGATGTCCCATTCAAGGACGTGTATGTCCACGCCCTGGTCCGGGATGAGGCCGGCAAGAAAATGAGCAAGTCCAAAGGCAACGTGATTGATCCGCTCACTGTCATGGATCAGTACGGCACGGATGCTTTTCGCTTTACCCTGGCCGCATTTGCCGCTCAGGGCAGGGATATCAAGATGTCCGAAAAACGGGTTGAAGGATACCGTCATTTCATCAACAAGCTCTGGAATGCATCCCGCTTTGCCCTGATGCACGTCAGCCCGGATTCAGCCGACATCCCGGCCGGGGCATTGACCCTTCCCAGCCAATGGATTCTGTCCCGCTGCGAAAGCGTGGCCCGATCCGCCGCCGAAGCGCTTGAAACCTACCGTTTCAATGATGCGGCAGGACTTCTCTACCAGTTTGTCTGGCATGAACTCTGCGACTGGTATCTGGAAACCGTCAAGCCGGCCTTGTACGGCAAGGAAGGGGCGCCCGTTCTGGAACAGACACGGGCAGTGCTGTGGCGGGTTCTCAAAAACACCCTGATCTGCCTTCATCCGTTCACCCCTTTTGTCACCGAGGAAATCTGGCACATGCTTCCCGGAACCCGGGGCTCCATCATGAACGCAAGGCTTCCCCGGGACGGCGATCCGGGCTTTGGCCGGTTTGAGAATACGGAAGCCGAACAGCAGATGGCCATCATTATCAGCATCATTACCGGCATCCGGAATATCCGGGGCGAGATGAATCTGTCGCCGTCCCTGAAGCTGAATGCCTTGATTCATACGGAACACTCTCAAATCACGGAGACGGTACACCGGCATGGAGACATCATCACCCATCTGGCCAAGCTGGAAAAACTTGCGGTCGACCTGCCGGGAGAACGGCCAAGGGCCGCGGCAACCGCCATTGTCGAGGGCGCCATCGTTTTTGTCCCCCTGGAAGGGATCCTGGATCTGGCCAAGGAAACCCAGCGTCTTGAAAAGGAAATCGAGAAATTGAGCCTTGATCTGAGCGGCGTTTCCAGAAAATTGAGCAACGATGATTTTCTTGGCAAGGCGCCTGAGGATATCATTGGAAAGGTCAAGGCCAAACACGCCGCCCTGTCTGAAAAGCAGCAGCATCTGCAAATCAATCTGGATAAAATCAAGGCGATGATATGACATCTTTTCTCAACCGATTAATCGACATGGCGCTTGCCGAAGATATCGGCACCGGCGACATCACCACCGATTACCTGATCCCCGGCGACAGACAGGGATGCGGCGCCATCGTCGCCAAGGAAGCACTGGTGCTTTGCGGTCTGGATATCGCCAAAACGGTCTTCCAGCGGCTTGACCCGGACGTTCGCCTGCATGCTGACGGCAAAGACGGGGCGGAGATCGCCTGCGGGGAAACGGTGCTGACTCTGGAAGGCAACCTGAGAGCGCTGCTGACGGCCGAGCGGCCCGCCCTTAATTTTTTACAGCACCTGTCCGGCATTGCCACGCACGTGCGGATTTATGTCAATGCCCTTTCGCATCATAGCCGGGTCCGCCTGGTGGATACCCGGAAAACAACACCGGGATGGCGGGTTCTTGAAAAATACGCCGTGCGTACGGGAGGCGCGCACAACCACAGGATGGGGCTTTTTGACGGCGTTCTGATCAAGGACAATCACATCGCCGCCTGCGGCGGCATCCGGCAGGCGGTTTCCGCGGCCAGAAAACAGATATCGCACCTGATCAAGATCGAAGTCGAGGTGTCGGACCTTGGCGGCGTTAATGAAGCGCTTGAATCCGGTGTTGACGTCATCATGCTTGACAATATGGATGTGGCCCATATCCGGGAGGCGGTTTCCGCCATTCAGCACCGGGCCGTCGTGGAAGTCTCCGGCGGCGTCACCCTGGAGCATTTAGCCGATCTTGCGGAAACCGGCGTTGATCTGATTTCGATCGGCGCCCTGACGCATTCGGCAAGAGCCGTGGATCTGAGCATGCGGATTCAATAACAGCAGGACGCGGCGCGTTGCCCGCATCCGTCATTAACTTCTGACCCGTTACGCCCCCTAATCCATGATCCCGATTCGAGACACCCTTGCATCAAAGAATTATCCGGCGGCCAACACGGTCATTATCGGAGTGAATGTACTGGTTTATCTGTTCCAGATGTCCCTCGGCAGGCAGGCGGACCGGTTCATCTACACGTATGGCCTGGTGCCGGCCCGCTATTTTGTGCCGCACATCGCATCCTACTTCAGCACCGGCCAGCAGCTTTTTTCCCTGGTTTCCTTTATGTTTCTCCACGGCGGGTTCTGGCATCTTCTCGGCAACATGTGGTTCCTGTATATTTTTGGCGACAATATCGAGGATCGCCTGGGCTCCCTGCGGTACCTGATGTTTTATCTTCTCTGCGGAATGGCATCCGGCCTGACCCATCTGCTGCTGAATCTGAATTCCAACGTCCCTACCATCGGCGCCAGCGGCGCCATTGCCGGCGTTATGGGCGCCTATTTTCTGCTTTTCCCCAAATCCCGGATACTGACCCTGATCCCCATCCTGTTCATCCCGCTGTTTATTGAAATCCCGGCTTATTTTTTTCTGGGATTCTGGTTTCTGCTTCAGTTTCTGAGTGCCGCCGGCAATCAAGGCGGCGCGGGAGGCATTGCCTGGTGGGCGCATATCGGCGGCTTCATTTCAGGAATGATCCTCTTAAAACTCTTTCCGGTTCTTCCGGATTCCGGCTTCACGCAGCAACTGCGAAAAATAACCGAAAAAAGGAAAACGCCCGGCCTTCAGGTGATCCGGACATCCGGGGCGGGAAGCGACCCCCATCTCTACGGCGAAATTCAGGTCACCCCCTGGGAAGCGTTTTCCGGTGCCAGGAAACTGGTCAACATTCCCTGGGGATTTTATAACCGGACGATCCGCGTACAGGTACCGCCGAATCTGAAACAGGGGTCGATCATCCGGCTCAGGGG
>JBBIPX010000003.1:0-10556 GCA_037442625.1 Desulfobacteraceae bacterium | reverse complement strand
AAGTTCAGCCCGGATTTTTTTTAAGGACAAGTTCGTAGGATTTGACCCGCATCACCGGATAATAGGACCGTTTGGCCTTGGCCAGCCCTGGGACGTTCATGTCGCTTTCCTTGTTGATGAATACAACCCCGTTAAACAGGCGGCGGGCGCATTGATTGTCAAAATACTGATACAGCCCTTTTATCCTTGAAAAGGCTTTTTCAAAATTCAAAACGCCCATGGCGGCCGTCAGATTGGACCCGATCCCGAATGCGCTGACCTTTCCGTCGATCTGAAGCAATAGCCCCTGCGATGAAAACACATCCAGATTTTCGATAGTGTTTAAGGCAGCCTGGAGTTCACAGGCCAGGTCTTCCTGCTGATTGGCATCGCAGCCGCGCTCTTCGCACCACTCGTTCAAAAAGCGGATACAATCCGGGGCAAGCTCCGGCGTGATGGGGGCCATGCGCACCCGGTCCTTTTCGAGATAATCCCTGGTAAACTGGCTGATAAGGTTGCGTTTTTTGGAGTACTTGTTACCTTTCAGCTCCGCCAGATCCGAAGTCCGGTATACGTAGTCATCGTACTCCTCCTGCTGGCGAATCGTGAACAGGGCTTCCACGCGCCCGGATTCATACTGCTGAAGATAATCCTCGGTGACAAACCAGTAGGATCTGTATTCGAGCTTCCGGGCAAGCGCATGCAGGGCTTCGGGCGAATATTGTCTGTGGGGGGAAATGGGCAGGATCAGGTGCCGTTTCTCCTTCTGGCGGTTAAATTCCGCGGCGATAATCAGCGCGTCACCGTCTACCGCGCCAAATGGCTGATATTCGTCATTGGTCCAGGAAAGCAGCGACGGCAGGGAATAGACGCACAGGCGGTGCTGCTGGTTTTCGAAAAAAGGTTTCAGCGCCGGATAGTCCGCCGGCGTTAACGGCAATAATTTCATAAATTGGTTATTTCTCCTGACGGCATGCCGAAGGGCTCTTGCAAAATGATTTCGTTGTTTCTCAGCATGGGTGTCGCATCCGGTATTTCCGAGAAACCCGCACCGCGGTAAAACGGCTGAGTGCCGGGTTTGGCAATCAGGCCGATCCAGGTCATTTTGTCTTGCTCCAGGCGCATCAAGATGGCCTTCATGATGCCGGATGCGATTGCCCGCCTTCGCGCCTCCGGCCTGACCATGACATCCTGGATATAGGCGTCGCTGACCCTGTCGCTGATTGCGCGCCCCATCCCCAGGACAAGTTCCGGCGCCTTCCGGATCGCCGCCATAAAACAGTGGCTGCCGGAAATGATGCGGACAAGCTTCTCAAGGGTGTCCGCGGACTCCGACCACCAGCCTGCCAGGCGGTATAGATCCCGGATTTGCAGTAGATAATCATCCTGCAGGCCGGCGGATAAGGTTCCCCAGCATTCATTTAAACATGTGAGTGTATAAACCATTTAAAATCAGCCTGCTGAATCAGGTGGCAGGTAGGACACCCGGTTTCGGCCACTTTCTTTCGAAGCATACATGGCCCGATCGGACCGGCTGACAAAGGCGGTCAGTTCTTCTCCCGGAGAATACTCCGTGACGCCGATACTCATGGTAACCTGAACGGAGCGGGCCTGACACGGACAAAAAGTTATGAACTCAAGCGCATACTGAATCCTGTCCGCAACGGTGCATGCCTCAGTGCCGTCCGTATACGGCAAAATGACCGTAAATTCCTCTCCACCGTACCGGTAAGCCGTATCCATGGTTCTCAGACAGGTTTTGATCATCCGGCCGACGGCGCTTAAAACCTTGTCGCCTTCCAGATGGCCGAATGAATCGTTGTAATTCTTGAAAAAATCGATATCAAGGAGAAGAAGGGACAGGGCATGGCCGTAGCGGTTGGCCCGTTCGATCTCCATTTTCAGCAGGGCGAAAAAATGTCTCGAATTGTAAAGCTGCGTCAGGCTGTCGGTGATGGCAAGTTTCTGAAGATCCGCCATCATGCGGTTGCGTTCGTGTCTCAGTTCGCGTTCCTTGAAAACCCTGTTCAGCCGCAGGAGCAGTTCCTGGAACTGTATGGGTTTAAAGACAAAATCGCTGGCGCCTTTTCCAATGGCTTCCTCATATGAATACTGGCCGCTGTAACCGGTCATGACAATCACATCAATGTCGTAATCCTTCTTGATGATATCCGTCAGTTCAAGTCCGTCCATGCCCGGCATCATAATATCGGTAATAACAACTTGAATTTCCGTTGCTTTCAGTATGTCGATGGCTTCTTCCGCACTGGCAGCCACCAGACAGTCAAAGCCGGTCATTGTGACAAACTCGGCCATTGAATCACGGACAGCCAGATCATCCTCAACGATTAAAATATGCTGTTTCATGGCAAACGAAGGTCCGGGCGCATGATGAAAACGGTTTTTTACAGAAAACAATGCGGCGCTGAATCAATAATCATGGCCGTTGTTGACATCATTCAAGGGAATCTGTTAAAAAGAGGCATTATTTTTATAATCTTGTCTAATTAACTTGAATGAACACAGGTGTCAACTGACTTTTTTTCTGCACAAAGTCAGGGAGAATAAGCATTGCTAATGAATACCATCCGTTTTATCCGGAATTTCAGCATCATCGCCCATATTGATCACGGCAAATCCACACTGTCCGACCGGCTGATTCAGGCAACGAACATGGTCTCCGACAGGGATTTCAAGGATCAGATGCTCGATTCCATGGACATTGAGCGGGAGCGCGGAATTACCATTAAGAGCCAGACCATCTGCCTGCCCTACACCGCAAGGGACGGCAATACGTATCATTTAAACCTGATCGACACCCCGGGGCATGTGGACTTTACCTACGAGGTCTCCCGCGCCCTGGCGTCCTGTGAGGGCGCCCTGCTTCTGGTGGATGCCAGCCAGGGGGTGGAAGCCCAGACCATTGCCAATCTTTACCTGGCCATGGAGCACAATCTTGAGATCATCCCCGTAATCAACAAAATAGATCTGCCTTCCGCGGAAATTGAGCGGGTGAGAAATCAGATCGAATCCGATCTTGGCCTGGATCCGGAAAGGATTATCCTGGCTTCGGCCAAGGAGGGCATCGGGATTGAAGATGTGCTGGAAGGAATCGTCACCATCCTGCCCCCCCCGGAGGGGGATCCGGAAAAGCGGCTCGAGGCCCTCATTTTTGACAGTCATTATGATGCCTACCGCGGAACCATCGTCCATTTCCGGGTGTTTCAGGGGATCATCCGGGCCGGAGACACCATCCTGTTCATGTCCAACAATGCCCGCTACAAGGTCGAGGAAGTCGGTATTTTCCAGATCAAGCGGGTGCCTCAGCCGCATCTGTCCGCAGGCCAGGTGGGGTATCTGATTGCCGGCATCAAAACAGTCAGCGACACCCGCTGCGGAGACACCATTACCCATGCCAATGCTCCCTGCGACAGCGTCAGGCCGGGGTTTAAGCTGGCCAAACCCGTTGTTTTCTCTTCCCTGTATCCGATTGCCGCGGACAATTACGCGGAGCTGGCCGAGGGGCTTGAAAAACTTCAGTTGAACGACGCGTCCCTAGTGTATGAGAAGGATTCCTCGGCAGCCCTTGGTTTTGGTTTCAGATGCGGTTTTCTCGGGCTGTTGCACCTGGAAGTGGTTCAGGAAAGGCTGGAGCGCGAATTCGGCCTGTCCCTGATTCTGACGGCGCCGTCCGTTCAATACCAGCTTGTCATGAAGGACGGATCCACGCAGATCATCGACAATCCGTCTCTATATCCGGACCCCATGTCCATACAGACCACCCTGGAGCCCTTCATTCGCGCCACCATCATTATCCCGGACCGGTACATGGGAGCTGTCATGAAGCTTTGCCTGGACCGCAGGGGAACCAATACCAATTACCAGTATCTGACCAATAACCGGTTGGAGATGTTCTTTGAGCTTCCCCTGTCCGAGGTTGTCTATGATTTTTACGACCGTCTCAAGTCCATTACGCAGGGATATGGATCATTCGACTACGAACTGATCGAATTCAGGGAAACGCAGCTTGTCAAGATGGACATTTTGATCAACGGCGAGCGGGTGGACGCCCTTTCCCAGCTTGTTCACAAGGACCGGTCCGTGGAGAGGGCCAGAACGGCCTGCGAAAAGCTTCAGGAGGAGATCCCCAAACAAATGTACAAGATCGCCATCCAGGGCGCCATCGGCGGAACCATCATCGCTCGGACGACGGTATCCGCCTTTCGAAAGGATGTGACGGCCAAATGCTACGGCGGGGATATTTCCCGCAAGCGAAAACTTCTTGAAAAACAAAAAGCAGGGAAAAAACGCATGAAGATGGTGGGCAAGGTCATGATTCCGCAATCGGCTTTTCTGGCGGTATTAAAAACGGATACGGATTAACGGCCCCCGAACTTATTGATATAGCAAATTCACTGGAGATAAAACCAAGTGGGAAGAACTGTTGCCGAAAAAATATTTGATGCGCACCGGGTGGACAACCCTTTTGGAGATATTCATGTCATCCGTCTGGATGCTGTTTTCTGCCATGAGATCACCACCCCCATCGCGATTAACGATCTGATCTCCCGCGGCAAGGACCGGGTGTTCGATGCGTCGAAATTGAAAGTCGTCATCGATCATGTATCGCCTGCCAAGGATGCCAAGACCGCGCTTCAGGGCAAGATTCTGAGGGACTGGGCCCGCCGGCATCGCATCCCGGATTTTTTTGATATCGGCAGAAACGGCGTCTGTCACGCGCTGTTCCCTGAAAAAGGCTTTGTCCGGCCCGGCCATACCATCATCATGGGGGATTCGCATACCTGCACCCATGGCGCGTTTGGCGCCTTTGCCGCGGGCGTCGGGACAACCGATCTGGAAGTCGGCATCCTCAAAGGCGTCTGCGCCTTTCACTACCCGCGTTCCATCCAGATCCGCATTACCGGGAACCTGCCCGCCGGCGTTTACGCCAAGGATGTGATCCTGTCGATCATCGGACGCATCGGGGTAAACGGCGCAACCAATAAAATAATCGAATTTACGGGGCCTGTCGTCGATGCCATGAGCATGGAAGGCAGAATGACATTATGCAACATGGCCATTGAAGCCGGGGCCACCTGCGGCATCTGCCGCCCTGACAGAACAACCGTTTCTTATCTGTGGAAATTCATTCAAAACGATTACGGCGGTCCGGATGAGGCTCTGGCGGATTTTTCAAGAATTCTTCCGGATGCGGATGCCGAATATGAAGAAATCCTGGAGCATGACGTCTCGGCGCTCGAGCCCCAGGTCACCTTCGGGTACAAACCCGATCAGGTTACCGCCGCGCGAGAACTGAAGGAAACGTCCGTGGACCAGGTTTATATCGGCTCGTGCACCAACGGCAGGATGGAAGATCTGCGGATTGCCGCCCGGGTGCTGAGGGGGCACAGAATCAAGGATTCGGTTCGGGGCATCGTATCGCCCGCAACGCCCGAAGTATTTCGCCAGGCGCTTGAGGAAGGCATTCTCCAGGTTTTTCTGGACGCCGGGTTCTGTGTCACCAATCCCACATGCGGGGCCTGTCTTGGAATGAGCAACGGGGTGCTTGCGGAAGGCGAGGTCTGCGCCGCCACCACGAACCGCAATTTTAACGGAAGAATGGGAAAGGGCGCCATGGTGCATCTGGTGAGCCCGGCGACCGCGGCAGCCACTGCATTGGCCGGACATATCACCCCATGGGTTCCCTGATTTCTTTCCCCCACAGTCGGCAAATAATCAAACGAGGTCATTTATGAAACAATTCAGCGGACAGGTTCTTTTCCTGGATCGATCCGACATCAACACGGATGAAATCATTCCTGCCAGATATTTAACCGAAAACACCAAAGAAGCGCTTCAGCCCTTTCTTCTGGAGGATATCGATCTTGCGGGATTCCATCCTGGGACCGACATTCGCAACAAATCGGTGATCATCACCCGCGCCAATTTCGGCTGCGGTTCATCTCGGGAGCATGCGCCCTGGGCGCTTGAGACAAACGGCATTCATCTGGTGATTGCCGAAAGCTTTGCCAGGATATTCAAACAGAATATGTTCAACTGCGGCATGATGGCCATTGAACTGCCGGCCGAGACCCTGGATGAGATATTTGCCGCTTACGCGGGAACAGAAACGCAGGTGCTCACCCGCCTCGATAACAACTGTCTGGTCATAAAAAATCAAAATCAGACACGTACCGTTTCATTTTCCTTGTCCGGGTTCAACCGGGCGCTGGTCACGGCCGGTGGTTGGGTGGAATATGCGGACCAGCATTATTGATCCGGTCCCGGTCGCTTTTTACGAGGGCGTCAAATGTCGTTTACCCAAAACAAAATAATTTCATTGCTTGACTCCCCCGGATAATTGATATATGGACTTTGCCCGATGGATTGAAATCATCTGGTGAAATGTTTCACCGTAATTCCCTGAAGAAAGGAGGCTTGTTGAATGGCTTTTAACCCCGTTGTTGATGAAGATAAATGTGAAGGCTGCGAAGAATGCGTGGATGTTTGCCCGGTTGAAGTGTTTGAAATGGTTGACGGGAAATCATCCCCGGTTAATGCAGAAGAATGTCTTGGCTGCGAGAGCTGCGTCGAAGTTTGTGAAGCTGGCGCGATCACCGTCGAAGAAACCTGATCCAAGCGCTTCCCCGGCCCTGAATCAAGGTCCGGGGAAGCTATCCGGCACCCACCTTTGAGAAGACATCATCGGTCAGGCCGCAGACATGACCGGCCCGAAAAATATGGTACCCGGCCGCTGCAATCATGGCGGCATTGTCTCCGCAGAATGCCGGAGACGGAATAAACACCGAAAGCCCTTTTTCCACGGCAGCCGACTTGACCTTTTCCCTTAACCGGGAATTGGCCGCAACCCCGCCCACAACCGCTATCCGGCCGCACTGCCTGGACCGGGCGGCCTGGATCAGTTTGAACGTCAGCACATCCACCACCGCCTCCTGAAAGCCCGCCACGATATCGGCCATGTTTTCCTTGAAACCGTGAATCTCGACATACCGCCGGACCGCGGATTTCAAACCGCTGAAACTGAAATCAGAATCGGCTTTATCCAGATAGGGTCTGGGGAACCGGATCCGCGAAGGATCGCCGCTCCGGGAAATCGCCTCTATCTCGATTCCGCCCGGATACCCCAGACCCAGCAGTTTCGCAACCTTGTCAAAGGCCTCTCCGGCGGCGTCGTCGCGGGTCTGGCCCATCAGCTCACAACCGGTATGGGAAGTAACATGGTAAATTCCGGTATGTCCCCCAGAAACCAGCAGGGCCACAAAGGGAAAGTCCGGAGAATCCGCCTCCAGAAACACCGAATGGATATGCCCTTCAAGATGGTTCACGCCGACGCAGGGGATGCTCAGCGCATAGGCGTAGGCTTTGGCGAACGAAAACCCGACCAGCAGTGCTCCGATCAGGCCGGGCCCCCGGGTTACGGCCACGGCATCGATCTGACTGGAACGAATCCCGGAGCGGTCCACGGCTTCCGAAACCACCCGCGAAACAGCTTCCAGGTGTTTTCGGGAGGCAAGCTCCGGAACAACTCCGCCATAAGGGTGATGAACGGCCGTCTGGGAAGCCACCACCGACGATCGCACGATGCTCCCGCAGCCGACAACGGCGGCCGCCGTTTCATCACAGGATGTTTCAATGCCCAGTATATTCACGGTTCATCCGGATCGACGGGTTCAACGTGAATGGAGAACTGCTTCAGGCCGATACTGTTTTGAGTGCAGAATGCCCGGATGGCCTTCAGCCGCTCCGGGTTATTCTCCCTGAAGGAGATGAGCAGGCCGGTGATCGTATTTTGCCGAATCAGGGTCCCCAGATTGTCGAATGTTCCAAGAACAGGATATCCCTGAAGTTTTTTTCCGGTCTTTAGCGGATCATCATCGATAAATCCGACGGGTTTAATCTTGAGCCGTTTATTGTTCAGGATTTCCCGCAGCAGGATTTCCCCGCCCCTGCCCGCCCCGTAGATCAGGATCTGTTCACCGGAAAGCGCCTTTCGTTTCATGGCATCTCCGGTCAGCCTGAAAAACCCGCGGGTCCCCAGAACGGCTCCGGTGGTGATGAACCAGTCCACGATAAAAATACCCTTGGAAAAACCTTCGAACCGGTACACGAAGGTCACCGCCAGAATCGAAAGAAACGAGGCAAGGGTGGATGCTTTCAGGTAAACCGCAACGTCATTTGAGCTCAGGTATCCCCAGATGCTCCGGTACACCCCGATCAGAAAAAACGCCGATAGTTTGCAGGCGATCACGGCCGGAAGCGACTTTAAAAACACCTTAAAATAATAGGCAAGCTGGACCGAATCAAATCTGAGCCGGTAAGACAGATAATAGGAGAAGACAACGAGACAAAAATCGAGAATTACCAGGACAATCTGTTTTTTATAGGTCAGCTCGATCAGAATCGGGGTAAAGGTCCGGCCGCGAAGCACGGAAAATTCTTTTTCCGGATACACGCGAAGCTGAGACAGATAAATTCCCATGAGCAGCATCGACAGGATCACCGGGATAATCACGGAAGGGGATGTGAAGGTATCGCTTCGGCTGACGTAAAGGGCCGCGATTCCGGACACCATCCCGACCCCGTATAGAAAAAGGACGGCTTTTTTTTCACTGAACCCCATCAGCACCAGGCGATGGGACGTGTGATCCCTGCCCCCGGTTGAAGCCTTTCTCCCGCTTAAAAGCCTTACCAGGGTCACCATCGTGGTATCGAGTATGGGCACCATGGAGATCATTACCGGTACCGCAATGATCGACGTGGTATTGCCGCCGCTCATTGCGGGCAGGCCAAGGCTGAGCAGCGAAATTCCGAATCCGATCATCAGGGAGCCGCAGTCGCCCATGAAAATGGAGGCCGGATTGAAATTATACACTAGAAATGCGGCGGCGGCCCCTGCCAGGATGGCGGCGCATCGCGCGAATTCAGGATTGATCCCCGATAAAATGACCGCCAGAAATACGGCGGCAATCATGCCGGTCCCCGCACAGAGACCATCCATGTTATCCAGCAGGTTAAATGCGTTGGTGATGCCGACGATCCAGAAAATGGTCATCAGGGTGTCCAGCGTCAGTGAAGTCACCCACTGAAGCCTGAAGCCCAGAAACGCGATCAGGGAGGCAACCAGAATCTGGCCCAGCAGCTTGCTCTGGGGTTTCAACCGGATCACATCATCCAGGAGTCCCAGTAAAAACATCAGCGTGATGCCGATGAACAAAACCGGTGCAAAGGAAGAAAAGCCGGTGTTTTTCGTCGGGTCCGACAGGAGAAGGCGCGCATCGCTGAAATCCGAAATGAGAAAGAGGGGGATGGCGGCAGCCAGATAAATGGCAACCCCTCCGAACAGGGCCGTCGGTTTTTTATGCCACCTGTCTTCGGCAGGGCGTGCCATCCAGCCCTTTATCAGGGCAATTTTCCGGACCGCGGGCGTCAGCACCAGGCAAATCGCAAAGGATATTCCGGGAAGCGAAAGGATCATATCCAGGCAATTCTTTCCTCCGACTCTTTTCTCTCAACGACTTCGCCCATCAAAAACGCCTGCACCTCGGCAACGTTCAGTCGCTCCAGCACATCCTGGGCGGCCTGCTCCGGAACAACCGCTATCATGCCGATGCCGTTATTGAAGGTGCGCATCATTTCCGAATCCGAGACATTTCCGGCATCCTGAAGAAATTTGAAAACCGGAGGGACCGTCCAACTGCCCTTTCGGATCAGCACCTTGCAGGACCTGGGGAGGATTCGGACGACATTTTCAGAGATACCGCCGCCCGTAATATGGGCAAGGCCGTGGATGGGAAGGTCCCGCGTCAGCATCAGAATGGTTTCCGAATAAATCCGGGTGGGCGTCAGCAGCTCTTCCCCGAGGGTTTTGCCCAGATCCGGAACATAAGCGTCGATCGACAGCTTCAATACTTCAAAGCAGATTTTTCGAACCAGGGAATACCCGTTGCTGTGAATTCCGCTGGATGAAATGCCGATCAGTTTGTGGCCCACGCGGATTTCCGAGCCGTCGATAATCCTGCTGTTATCCACAAGCCCGACTGCAAAGCCGGCCAAATCGTATTCATTGTCCTGATAGATGCCGGGCATCTCCGCGGTTTCTCCGCCGATCAGTGCGCAATTTGCCTGCCGGCATCCCTCGCCGATCCCCTTGATGATATCGGCGGCCACGTCCATCCTCAGGCATCCCACGGCCAGATAATCCAGAAAAAAAAGCGGTTTTGCCCCCTGAACCACCACATCATTGACACTCATCGCCACAAGATCTATCCCGATCGTATCATGCTTTTGCGCCATGAACGCAACCTTGAGCTTTGTTCCCACACCGTCTGTTGAACTGACCAGCACAGGTCTTTCTATATTGGACAGGTTAAGCGAAAACAAACCGCCGAATCCGCCGATTTCCCCCATCACACCGGTTCGGGGGGTGTGGCTTGCAATGGCTTTGATCGTGCGAATCAAATCGTTTGCTCTATCAATATCGACGCCTGCATCCGCGTAGGTTAGCGACTTGGCCATGAGTATCTCCTTGATAATGGACGAAAAACTTGAAATTATTC
>JBBIPX010000002.1:62550-76530 GCA_037442625.1 Desulfobacteraceae bacterium | reverse complement strand
GGCTTTTCGCCTCCCTTCCCTTTTCCCCCGACGATGTCATCAAGATGCTTTCCGTCGAGGGGTCTTCTATGGATTGAAAAAGACCTGATATTCTATAGACGCCCCACAGAACCACCTGGTTTATCTTTGCTTTAGCCGTTCTGTATGGCTATAAGGATGAGCGGAAACTCAGACAAAGTCGGCTGCTTTGATTTGCGTGAAGATTCGCTCCTCCAGAGCATATTTTTAATACGCTCTTGTGCCATCACGTTGATCATGAAACGCGGAATGAACGGCGGTTTGTACATAGCCAATTTTATAATCTTGGCGATATCGTCTTCACTTTTGACTATCAGCGAGTTAAGCCCCGTCTCTTGTATAATCTTAACAGTTCTCTCTTGGGGCGCGCCCAGACGCCTCCCGGATGCTCACAGTTAATAAAACAATATTTACTTCATGGATTCTGGATTTCATTATTTTGGAATAATATCGCCACCGCTCACTTTTATTATTGTATTTACGAATGATTTCAATTCAGGACAGGCATCTATCGCCAGGGCCAAATCGTTATTCCTCAGGATGCGCCCGGCGTCCCGCGGTTTTACATAGCTGTCTCGACATCTTCCGATCTCAAATATTTCCATTATGCGATATGCAGGGGGATTATCATGATCGACGGTTTCAGGCTTTCCACGTGGCGCCTTCTTATTGTGCCCCACCAACTTTTGGATAGAAGTCCAATAAGGCAATAACCACGCTTCAAAATCGTGATGCGCAACGTGCGGATGGAATCTGGGTTCATCACCCACCCATTGTCGCATTTTGGATTTGGCATCCGTGGCATCTTGAAAGTCCGGCGGGTGACAGCCAGTATACACATCCGTTAATGCAACAACATGATCAGACGGATGATGTCCACTCAACAGACTTCATCAAGGCTGTATGCTTTAAGCCATTCATCCAAATCCAGGGTATCGCCCCATTTTGCCGTGGTACAGCCAACGTCATCACTATCCATGACAACCACTTCCCCGGGCTCAAGAAACCGGATAAAACTGTCTGAATGGGTGGATACGATAATTTGTGTTCGTTGAGCGGCTTCTCGCATAAGGTCGGATAGAAGACTGAGCAATTCAGGATGCAGGCTGACTTCAGGTTCATCAATCATTGTGACGGTTGAAAGCCCCGGGCTATGTAACAGAGAAATTAGCCAGAGAAAGCGAAGTGTACCTTCAGAAAGTTCATGCATAAAAAATGGCTTCCTGAAGTTCCTATCCTTCCAAGTCAGCGTCAACATTCCCGCAGCGACAGGGGGGAAGCTGAGTGATTCAAAATCGGGGAATGCCGCTCTTAAGCTATCTTCAATCGCATCGTAGCGATCTTTATTGCTTTCACGAAGATAATAGAGGAACGGAATCAAATCTTCTCCATCCGCACCCGGCAAATCAGCAGGTTTCATCTGCTGTGGCAGTTTAACTGGAGCGCGTGGAGCAACATCCAAAACATGATACTGCGTCACGGAACCGAGAATGCGTCGCAGTTCTTCCGGTTGCCGAAACATTTTCGGCACTTGGAATAGGGATGTCTCAAAAGGGTTATGCTCCCAGTTTGGACGGACCAAATGTTCCTCATCAATTTCGAAATACCTAATATCGCCGTCTTTGGAGTCAATATGTTTAAATGCCCTGGTATTCTTTTCTCTATATTGTGAAAGCACTTCGCGGGAAATCGCATACCCGGCACCTTTTGGAGTCAGATTAAGTTCATACTCAAGGGGCTTGTATCCAGGCACATCCATGTCTACAAAAAGTGATACAGAATCTGCTTTATCACGGGTCAAAATACTTGACACTCCGCCGAATTCAGAAAGCTTGCTGTTCAGTCCACCAGCAGCCGATGCTGATAGTAGGGAATAAGCATCAAGTAAAGAGGTCTTTCCAACGCCATTTGCACCGATAAGAACCATGAACGGCCTTATCGGCAGATCGATGTCTCTCAGCCTTCTAAAACCACCAATCTTGATATGGTTAATCTTGTACATTGCTTTTGCCTCCTCTTAATTTAACGCGCTGTCCGGTCAATCGCTCGCACGACAGGATTTCAGTGCCGCTGAACTCCCATTCCGTGTTCTGAATCGATTCAAGGCGTTGCTCGGTCCGAACTCCGGCTATTTCTCTAATTGAAATCCGTCGCTGACATCTTCCAGCATTTTATTTATTGATATAACCGTCTCATCATCCGGTTGTGTTTGCCCGTCACCGACTTCAATCTGAACTTGAAAAGTCATTGGGACATTGGCTTTGCTTTTAATCTCGAGCAATTTTGGAATAATATCGCCGAGGTTTTGGATTTCGCCAGGTTTCAGTTCACTGCGAGCAACGAGGATATTGGAACTTGCCTTGGTTCCACCGCTAATCGTTCGAAAGTCTTCATAGCCACGATCAGGATCGGAAACAGCAGAGACTTTCAGTTTTATGCCTTGTGCGGCTGGATACTCACAAGGCCATTTTCCGGACTTGGGGTCAAGCTGAGTGAAACGAGCGTTGAGTGAGGCCGTAACCACATCACTGACTGTCTTCCAGGGCAAGATATGACCAAATTTCTGACTAAGCGCGGTGTTGATGGAAAACGCGGTGGCTTCCTCATTGGTCCACGCATGTGGTAACGTTTCCGGCAAAATCTCGGCAGCCATAATCTGAACAGGCGGCCGCTGTATCATCGCCTGCTCAGTAAGTACTCCCGCCGGGATCGGTTCTGCAAGAACGCTGGCAGGTCCATTGGTCAGCCAGAGGGTGCCGGATTCGACCGCATGCGTGATGGATGCTCTGGCAACGTCTTTAGATGCTTTGGGGATCGGCAAGGATTCCATATATCCATCGCGTTGAACCTGAATTACTGTACCGCTAAAATAATCCATCACAGCCTGAACGGATATGACATCACTCTTCCACAGCTCCGGCAACCGATCCGGCTCCAGCAGCGAAGCGTCGATTTCCTTCAGCTCCGCGGCTTCGGATAATATCAATTCAAGGGATGGGTCGTTCATTGCTGTTTCATCCGGACGCGAATACCACCAGGTTCGGGATGAACCATCGGGACGCGTCAGGCACAATACAAATGCACCCATCAGGCAGCCTTCAACCAACGTATCGATGATTGCCTGGGCCTTAAGCATTTTGGGTAAATGGGGAAGCTGTGCAAATGAACCGGACAAATCCTTTACCCGACGGCTCGTCTCGCCCTCCCGCCACAAATCGTAAGGACCGTCCGGCAGCAGCGCCTCCGAAGAGATCGACGAATCCTGTATGCGGGAACGCAGATCGTTTTTAATAATCATAAAATGCGGCTCGTCGGTCACGTTTATCTTGAATGCCTGCACATCATTTTTATCGGACACTGTTACAACCGTGCAGTAAGCCTGTCTGATAGCATCCGGAATGCGGCCCTTGGCTCTGTCAAGGTAAATGGAGAGCGTCTGCATGCGTGCGACATCCACATTGCCGTCCTTTTGTTGCTCCTTGAGACTTATAACCACCTGGTCCCATGCCAGATAATCGCGGACACATGCGGAGGCAACCTCAAGGCCGTCTTTGGATGGGGCAAGCAGAATGACGGCATTTCGGAAAACACGTGGTTTTTCAGGCCCGGTGGTCTCATCCAGATACCGTTTGGCCTCAGGGCCGGGTTTTCCGGAATCGCTTGCCCCGCTTGGACCCAAAATACCGTAGTGGAAAAGCCCATCATCTTCAATATCTCTGGGTTTTGCTGGCAGGGTATGCACCCGCACACCAACGGCATTGGCTCCGACAGATAGTGTCCTGGCTTTTCCGATTTCATCCAGCAGCCTGGCACGCACCACATCATCGGAAACACGGCTTACCGCCACGGCATGCATTTGGGTGAGATTCGGACGATTTCCCAGACGCCATGTCCCCGGCAACTCATTCTCACTATCAGCCGTATATTGATCATCCAGCCAGAAGCTGACTTGCGACCAGCGCATCAGCCCTTTTTCCAGCTCGATTTTATCCGGGCGATTGGGAGCGATCATCACAGTCAGGTCGCGTGTCCTGGCGTTCTGGCCGATGGGTAGGGAATGCAGGAACGTCGTAATGATCGCCTGCTCCACTTCACGGAAACGCAGTCCTACGGAATCCCGTTGAATATCGCGTGCACGCTCCAACTCGCCTTCGATAATGCCCGTCCAGGCCTGTCGTTTACCTTCGTGTCCTTCTGTATCCGCGACCGTCACCAGCTCGCGCATGGCCTCGGACAACCCATCTTTCCCTGTTTGCGGGAGAAACACACAGGGCCCAATCAAGGGGCTGGTGTCCCATTTTTCAGCCTCGCGCAGCGCCAGCGCAAAAGTTCGCAGCACACCCCGCGTTCGCTGAAAGCGATCCAATTGTGTCCACTTGGCATAAAACACCTCGGTCAGGTCCGGGTGAAAAGGAAAGCTTCGAAGGAACCTCGCTTCGGTATCCGGCCCCTGTCTCCGGGTCTGTTCATCCAAATCAAAAAGCCCTTTGAGCGCTGCCTGAACATGCGGGCGGAATGCATCGCGATCCTTGATGGATCCGGGTGTAAAAAAACGACGGCGTAAGACCTCCGCCACGTCTTCCTTGACAACCGGTTCAACGGCTTCCTCGCGCTGGCGCTGGAAGATGTCGTACAGTTCACCCTGAAGTCTCCGTCCGAAAACGTCAGTTTTTAAGGGATCGCTTGCCAGCAAAGATGCCACGATACAGCATCGATCAACCTTGGTTGCCGCCTGCGTCAGGTACTGAAAAAAATTGATGATGCGGTCATTCCACTTGGCGTCCAGGGCCACTTTCTCGCGAACGTACATGAGTACTTCATCGATGAGAATCAGAACGCCCAAACCATCATTGACCGGTATTTCCAGGAGCTGAATCAACAGATTCTCTGCCGGGGCTGATTCACGCTCTTCGGCTTTATTCTCGGCATTTAGAATTCTGAGCCCCTCGTCTCCGGCAATCTGAAAGGCAAGAACGCTCCAGGGTTGCTTGAGACTCCGTTTGACTCCCTTCGGATCGCAAACCTCCATGCCCTTCTCGACATCGAGTTTGTCAAAACAAAGGCAGGCCACGCGCGCTTTCGACGGTTCACGGCCAATCGCTTCACGGAATTCCACTACCGCTGATAGCTTGGGCAAGCCGGCCGGATCGCTCATCAAATGCCGAAGCGTTATCAGCGTGTGGGTCTTGCCCCCGCCATAGGTCAGTTCCAACTGGCGGACCGCCTTGTCGTTCTTGCCGGCAACCCGCAAAGCCACATCCCGCACCAGTTGCCTCAGATTGTAGGTCGGAAATGTCAAAGCGAAAAAGTTTTTCGGATCCTCGTATACCGGGCGCTTGCCGCTCTGCATCAGAACTTCGTATAGATCCGCCGCGAACATATGCATCGGCAGTTCGCCGGATTTCAGATCGTCGCGCAACGTCACGACTTCACGCCAACTTTTCCAGGGATTCTTCGCCATGGTCATTGCTCCTTGTTATTTCGCGATGTCATTGCCACCGAAGGCCAGTTCTTTTTGAGCAACAGAAACAGTCGCGCCCTTGCCTTGTACATGATTGCTCAGGCTTTCCAGAAGAGACCTTTCCTCGCTGCCGGCCGTGGAAAGTTCAATCATTGACTGCACCAGGCGCTTGAAAAATTCCTGGCGCCGCAGGCCGTTATCATCCAGATACGTATCCACCCTGTGAACATCACCTGCGCGCCATAAATGCATCAGGCGATGGATCCGGTCGATCAGGGGGATGGGACGGCCGCTGGGAGCTTCATATCCCATCGTTTGACGGTTTCGCTGCGCCCAGGTCTTAAGCTTAACCATGCTCCCCGAATCGCCAGTCTCTTCGGATTCTGTTTCGGCGTCCGGATCGGATGCTTCGTCCTCGTCCTGAATGCTCGAAACGCTCCCTTTATGCGACACCAGGTCCCAGGCGGATTCCAGGTCGCGGTCCGTCAAGCCGCAGGCAGTTGCATACAATATGCAGGCGCCGGCCGGAGCATCATCCAGGCCGAAATCATGACGATGGAGCAGATAATAGGCCGTGGGCGCATCCATGCTGTCAACAGCAACCATGTCCGAGCCTTCCTTCTCACCTGTCAGCACTTGGCCGACCACAAAGTCCACCACCATGCGGCGTACATGTGAGAGAAACTCACCAACGGAGATCACTTCACCCGGGGTGTTTGCCTTTTTAACTATTGGATGCTTGCTGTAGGCTTCCAGCGCCGGACCGGTCGCCGCCCAGACAAAATCCGGACCGCGAATCCCCGCATCCCAGTAGTCACGCAGACGCTCGCTGATATTTGCCCGCATCTCGTCAAGAACCTTGTTGTCCCAGCCGGGGCGGGCGGTTGTTTGGCGTTTCTTGCAGACGAGCCAGACGGAAGAAGCCAGGACGGCAGCGGAAAGGCCACGTGTTCGATTCGCCATTTCTGTCTGAATAGGCCAACTGGCGCAAACAACAAAACCTGCTTGAATTATGGCTGAGACCAAAGTCTCCCATGCATCGGGATGCTTGTGTGCGAATACGACCACAAAACGACCTGTTTCCGACAGGTTTTGCCAAGCCTTTCGGAAGGCTTCAGTCATCAGTGTTTCATATCGTTTTTTTCCCTCTTTTCTGCTCTTCAAGCTGTGTATATGTTGTACTGCCTCAAGATCTTTTTGAATTGATGGGTAAAGAAAGGGTTCCTTATTCACCATTCTTCGCAATGTTATGTAAAATAGCTCGGACAAATCGGCGTATGATACGGCTTCATAATAGGGAGGATCAGTGATTATCAGATCGTATTGATCATCCGATGAACCTGTTTTCAGAATTGTAGCTGATTCGTTTATAACAGTGCTTGGTGGTGCATTCCTTTCTGCGGAAATAAAGTGCTGAAGAGCAAGGAATATCCATTCCAATGCACCAGAGACACTCCCGGATGTATCACTTAGAGGGGAAAGTTCACAATAGTCCCAAACCATTGGAATTGAAAACCTTCCCAATAAATTCCTCATCTTTTCTCCGCTGACGTGCCAACTGCACAGCGAATTGGCGTAATCGATCAGCCTGTCGATTGCCATAGCTTGATAAGCGTGGATCGCTTCTATAAAATCGTCATCATAGTCTTGGTTGGATAACTCATTTTTCAATTGATTTACTGCTGAAAGAAAGTTTCCAAGCGAAAGGTGCTGGCGAGAAGTGAAGAAATCCGCAAAATTGTTTATCCCGTAAAGGTGGCATGAAATGGAACGTGTACTGGCCGGATTCATCGGTTCAACAATTGGGCCGTGATGAACATTTGAAAAAGCGGATTCTATTTGGCACGAAGATAAGCGGGCTGCTGCTTTTTCCTCCTGTGTCCAAAACCGATACGCCTTTCCTTCCTGTCCATCGACAATAACCGCAGTGGGAAGAGAATCTATTCGCTTTGACTGTCCTTCAAAGCGAATATCCTCCATCGTCATGATGGTACTACAACAGGGACATTTTGCACCAGCACGCGACATGGTGCCTTCACTTATTCTCTTATCATGTTCTCGTAACTGTGCTGCATTACCGCCACGGGCAGGAACATCGTTTTGAATGCAGAACCTGACGCCACTTTTGTCGGCCTTAGGAGTTATAGTAAGCAGCACACGCTTGCGGTCTTTTTTGCAGAGCCATCGGGTTTTCAAAAGCGGCACCGTGGCGCGGCAATTCTTGCACTTCACCGTCCTGGCCCAAAGATAGGCCACTGTCGGCTTTACGATCCAACGCGGATTGCGCTTTGCGACAAGATATTCTTTGGAAAAATCGGCATTCAACGCATCGATGTCCGGGGTGCCGTCGTCTTTTAACGGGACCAGACGCATCGGCTGTTTTTCATAAGGGATTGGATGCTTAAGATCAATGGGTTCAAAATCGGCGTAGGTAGGATAAAACGGAGCCAATTCCTTTCTGGCTTGATTCAATACCCAGCGGCCCCAGGCGCGTACATGCCAGGCAAGATCGGCCTTGGGAATTCGGCCCGTGTCTTCCGTATCCCATAGACCTCGCTGTGGTTTATCTTTTTGCTTTTTGGTTTTTTTTGTACGTCCGACAAGATGCGGATGCGCCTTATAAAACGCATCCATGAACTCTTCATCATTTACGATAAAATCGGGCAATGGATGTGTTTTGCCCGCCAGTTTTTGCGGATACTCGAGGGTACATTTGAGGATGAACCAGGCAACCGGGTTGATATCAACCGCAGTGGCTTCGCATCCCAGGCGCATGGCTTCCAGCGGAATGGCGCCGCCGCCGGCGAAGGGGTCCAGCACGCGCGGCGCCCGTCCGCCGCAGGCCTTTTTAATCTCCTCACGAAACCAGGCCAGCTCGCTTTCACGAAAGGCGATATCCTCGAGATGCTGTTCGATCTTCCCGCGCCCGCCGGATTTAGGCTCCGTGCCGATCCAACTGAGCACGCCGCCTTTTGTTTCTTCTTTAACGCGCTCGACGATTTGGCCATTTGGCATTTTCTTTCGCTCGATCTTTTCGACGACCGTGCCGCCGATTCGTTCGCAGAGTTTACGCCGTTCTTCCGGCGTGCCCGGATCCGGAAGAAGCGTTGCCAGAAGCGCGGCCCTGCAAGCAGCCAATGGCCGCCTTGCCGGCCATATGTGCAATGTGGAAATGTGCCCATGCCGGACATTCTTTTCGTGTACCGAGGCAAGCGAAGTTTGTTTCAGCGGGAAGGCGCGTTCGATAAGACGGGGTTTATCGGTCATTCCATAGCTCCATATAAAATCCGGCGAAAATAAATCGTTGGTGCAATAAACCCAACTGGCCGAAACGATGATCAATATCCTTTTTTCTTGCGTTCGGATTTGGAATTTCGCTCTTTTTTCCGGATAATGGCCATTACTGGACCAAGATCGAATTTAAACTCCGGGGGCGGATTGCCGTTTCGTGCCAAGGCTTCCATGGCAATCTGGATACCCACTCCGAAGTGCTGTGCATATCCCAAATGACGCATGGCTTCCGCCAAATTCGGATTGCGGTAGTCATTGACCCCGGCCCGGCCAAAATTCTCCGGGGTCACATGCCCGTAAGGGCCGCCGGGGCTGATCACTTCGATACGATCGCTGAACCAGTAAATACGAACAGGTGCATTGGTTCCTTCATAACTCCGATGCATGATGGCATTTCGAACGATTTGCTGCAGGGCGGCAAGGGGATAATCCGGAACGCGGCGCTCCTTGTCTCCGGATGTGATGTCGACTGCCGTCATGATGTGCAGCTTCAGCAATTCGTCGATCTGGGGCATCATGCGAGGCAATGGCCCTTGTATTTCGTGATTGCTGATGACATCGGAGCCCAATTGTTCACCGCTAAGGCGCAGAAAAGAAACATACGCCCCAGGCAAGTGCCATGAGGGTTTCTTGCCCAGGATCAGAACTCCCAATACGCTGGGAACCAGAGGGGGGCCAAGATCGACCAGACGCAGTGATGCCATCTGTTCTGCCGTGGTACGCGAATTCTCTGCAAGAACGTCAGGACTGACCGCTGCAGGCAGGTAAATCTCTTTGAACAGCGTTTGATCCAATTCATTTACATCCACATCCCGCAAGGGTTGGATGTCGGCGGGGGCATCGCGATAACGGCGCCTTTCGGCAAGGATTCGTTCTTCATGAGGGCTGGCAATGGCACGACGGGGCCCGACCCGCACCCAGACCGTACCTTTAAAACGGACTGGCGGTGCATCGGCGGGTTGGACCAGTACAACCGCCAGATCCCGTCCTTTAAGCCTTCTTTTTTGCACGGTCAATAATGGAAAGGGCAGAATGTTTCCATCAGCACGCATGGATGCCAGTTGCTGGAGCAATTGATCGGTGATGGGCAGCCCGGTTGGAATGCCCGCATCATTAACGCCGATAAAAAGCATGCCGGGTTGCTTGTGATCCGGCAGATCATTGGCAAAAGCACATATCGCCTGACGGATTTTATCACCATCCGCAACCGATTCCTTTCGCTCCACGCGGTCAGACTCAATGTCGTCAAGAAGGGTGATTAATGCTTCATCTCTCATTTTTCACCAACCTCCATAATCTGGTTATGCGTGATCCGAACGCCACCCGATTCCACCATGGCGCGGATCGTGCGTTCGACAGCTTGGGTTTTGCTGAAGGGTCGGACCAGAAGGCTTCCGAAGGGGTCCTGAACCCTCACCAATTGAGGTGTTGATGTGCCACAATAATAGACGACGTAAAGCCAATATTCTTCCCGCAAGTTACAGGCGCGCCCCCACTCGTTGTCTGTAATTTCCACATCTCCTGCGTCAACGCGTCCCTTCACTTCGATGCAACGCTGCTGACTGCCCGCTCTGAAACTCAAGATATCAAAGCCCGGATGATCCGGCAGACCGGCAGCCCTGGCGAGTTTGGGAGTGCAAACAAATTTGACCGTGGCGCCTTCAGCCTCTTCAAAAGCCTTGACCAGGTCCATGGCGATTTGTTCCACATTGGCATCCCGCCATTCACGCTCTGCCGGGTCCGTGGACGGCACGACCAGGGCATGGGCGATAAACTCAACGTTTCCAGGTACAAGCAGTTCCGGTTCGCGCCGGATTACATTCAGACTCCGTTCGAGGCGATCGCTCAGATCGCGCTGCCGTGCCTTGATGTGCGTCAGTTCGGCGGAAGCCCCCTTGCTGCCTGCTCGCGCTTTCTGGGCCATTTTTGCACGTGCATTGGCCAGTTCGGCTTCCTGGAAATCGTATCCGCGGCGAACAAATGATTCGCGCTCGGGAAGTGATACCATCCGCCTTTCCCGGCATTCAACCGCAAGCGAACGGCAGACGCGTTCTGTAAGATATGCCAGGGTTTGATCACAATGAAAGCGGGCTTCAACGGCCATGCGCTGTGCCTGGGGCGGCAATCCATAACCGCCCCGTAAAAGTAGAAGATGTTCCACGGGACAGGCGCTAATCTCCGCGCTTTCTGTCTGCTTCACGCCCACCAAACGGCATTCCACGGTTTCTTCATGCGCCAGTTCGGGAATCTCGGGATCCGCCTTTCGGATTACCGTCAAACGCGCCACATGAAACAGATAGGGTTTGGTCGTTGTGGGGTCCACAAAGACAGATCCCCGCAAGGCTTCCTTGCCGAGTTTCTGCCTGACCAACATACGAAAGCTTTCGAACACCGGCTCGCCGGGATGTATCCAAACACAAGACTGACGATCGTCCGGACGTAAAATAGAAAACTTTTTGGATTGCGCTGATGGATATGTATCAATGGCAGGCAACAATGGATCGACCGCCCCTTGTTGGGCAGCCTGAAAGTTAAAACAGGCACCCAGATCGCCTTCGACTTTTATACCCACCAATGGCGCTGTTGAAGCCACAAATTTGCGCACATAGCCGGGCAGCAACCGGAAAAACGTCTCGTGTTCAATGCTTTCCCGCAGACGGGGCAGTTCCTTCTTCACATCGCCGCCATTCCCGAACAGACGACGTTCCTGATCCTGGATCGCCTTGACTTGTTCCTTGGTGAGCCGCCCATCCAATTCCCCGGCAATCTGGTCGATATCATCACCGGAAGCGACGCGATCCATATATGCCTTGATGGATACTTCGCTGAACAAGCGGCCAATGCTATCGAAAACTTTGTCGGACTTGAGTTGCTTACGGATTTTCTCGATCTTGTCCAGCAGGGTTTTGAGAACCCGGCCTTCTCTTGTGGCTGGCGCTACGAGATTGAGGATAATGACGGGATCATGCTTCTGGCCGTAACGATGGATACGGCCCATGCGTTGTTCAAGACGCGCCGGGTTCCAGGGAATATCGTAATTGATCATGATCCAGCAGAACTGAAGATTAACCCCCTCGGCAGCCGCGTCCGTACAGATCATGAAGCGCATGCCGCTTTCATCGGTTGGTTTCCGGAAACGCTCGATCTGATCCTGGCGCTCCGTGTAGTGCATACCGCCATGAATTTGTGCGATCTGGCCGGTATACCCCAAACCGCTCAATCGGCGAACGAGATACCGAAGCGTGTCACGATGCTCGGTGAAAACAAGAAATTTCTCACGGGAATATTTCTCTTCCGTGATGACCTCGCGCAGCTTCTCAAACTTAGATTCTCCGCCGTAATTGTGAACCTGATCGGCAAGTTTCCTCAGTTTAAGGACTTGCTCCTTCTCCACAACAAGGTCGGCCAATGAAGTCGCGATGACACCTTGCAGCAGTTTATCCTCAGCGATCTCGTTTTCTTCAATGTCACCCTCGGAGCTTTCCTCGTCCGCCGATTTCGATTCGAAGACGTCTTCATCTTCTCGAACCCTTCGCTGCGCTATCAGAAGCTGCTCAATGGTCAGGCGACCCGACTGAACATCATCGATGATCTTGTCAAGTTTCTCGTTTCGACGCTCCAAGGAACACAGCAACGCGTAGGTGGAACTGGCAAGACGACGCTGAAACACGCCCATGGCCAAACGGGCCGCTGACTGATTGAGCATATTGGCACGGTTGTAAACATAGCGAAGGTATTCCGTGGTCTCATCGTAAAGCCGCTGTTCACTGACATCGCCTTGCGAGAGCGCATACCCCAGTGTATCTGAGAGGCGCTTTGGATAGAGCGAGTTTCCGTCGAGGCGCACCATTTCCTCTTTGGTCCGACGGATGAAATAATGGCGGCGTTGTTCGGCCGGAAATTGTTCGAAGGCTTCCGGTGTTGTCAGTACCTCGGGTTCAAGTAAACGCCACAATGCATAATAGGGGTATTCCTTCCCCATGTGCGGTGTTGCCGTCAATAACAGCAGGTGAAGCGCATGCCAGGGCAACTGCCAGCCACGCTCACCATTCTGAGCACATGCGAAAGCTTCGGCGAGTTTATAGCGTCCCGTTTTTCTGATGCGGTAATCTGCCCCCCGGTCGCAAGACAATTTATGCGCTTCGTCGAAAACAACCAGTTCATAGGGTTCTACCCCGTCTTCAGCGATCCGGGCAAAGACCCTCGCCCCGACCAATGTGTCCATACTGACAATAACCCTATCGCTTTGTGAACCGATGAAAGGATTGTTGTTTTTTGCATCGCTCCCACTGACAATGTTAAACGGCAGACTGAACAGCAATTGCAGCTCTCGCTGCCAATTGCCGACAAGACCCGCGGGAGGGACAATAAGAACCCGTTTCAATAAACGGCGCGACAGCATCTCGCGAATATAAAGGCCCGTCATAATGGTTTTGCCGGCGCCGGCATCATCGGCCAGCAGAAAACGCAGCCGGACCTGCTTCAACATATGATCATAGACCGCTATCCGCTGGTGGGGCAAAGGGTCGATGCTGGCGATTTCAGTGGCAAAAGCGGGATTTGCCAGGTGCCCAAAGGACAGTCGTTCTCCCTCAACAAGAGATCTGACGATATCCGGGTTTGCTGTAAAATCAAGTACCGGCGGTGTTCCACCATAGAAAGGAGACTCTAGTTCTGCAACTTGTGAATCAGGATCGATTTCGCGGGCAATCTCTACCAAGCGATTCCATGAAAGCTGGGATGGCCTGGCTTTGCCGTTCTCCCATCGATTGACGGTAGGAAAAGAGACGCCGAGGCGCTCTGCAAGATTGATCTGCGTCAATCCGATTCTCGCACGAAGACGCTTTATTTGATCTGCATAATCTTTGGTCGGATTCGGGTCCATTAACAAATCACCTTACCACTTAAAATAGACCGGATGATGTAATATTGCATATGATATATTATATGTCAAGATGCCACGTGATTATGTATTTTCCATGTCATTCCTGATTTGGCAGGACTTTGCATGAGAACATACTGATTGAATATGTTTATGGTCCAAGAGAATTTTAAAAGACGCGCATAAACCGTACCGGATTGCGGAACCTCTCACAAATTTGACTTTCATCAGGATTGAAGATAATTGTCGGAATTTCAAGCGAACACGACATCTGGCCAAGAACGCATCCTACGACATTGATTTACAGGACTGCGTTCCGACAAAGGCG
>JBBIPX010000002.1:0-62540 GCA_037442625.1 Desulfobacteraceae bacterium | reverse complement strand
ATCCGGAGAAACCATTCTCGTCAAGAACATTCATACGGATCAAAGCGCCACCCCGTTGGATATCAAGATCAGCGAGATCGGCGAGGCGCGCATCCGGGTGAACAATGTCGACGCCGCGGAGTCGATGCTTTCCGATCCGGCCGTCCGGATCGAAGTCAGCGATACGGGAAAAGGGATACTGCCCGAAGACCTTCCCGTGGCCGCGCGGATTTCCCGGTAAACCGGCGACAGGCTCAAAATCACGGCAAGTGAAAAAGTCAATTAGGCGCGCAATACATGGAAAAAATCCTTATTGTTGATGATGAACCCTTTATCTGCGAGAATCTGAAGCGAATCCTGGAAGAGGGTAACTACGACACGGTGGTGGACAGGAACGGGAGCAATGCCCTGAATATCCTCCAACAAGAAAGCGTTGATCTGGTCTTTCTGGATCTGAATCTGTTCGGCATGTCGGGGCTGGATATTCTGGTCAAAATGAAGCAGTGGAACCCGGATCTTCTTGTCATCATCATCACCGGCTTCGCAGCCGGCCGGAGGATATCATGGCCTTGACCAAGACATTCCTTGCGGAGTTCAATCGGAAATTCAAGGAGATCGGCCCGGAGAGGACCCGCCGCGTTTGCAATTTGACTTTCCGATCCCCGAAACAGGAACCAATCTTGAGGATGCGGCGGATCAATTCACCCGGTATCTGATCCAGAAGGCCATGCGGATGAAGGATGGAAACATTTCGCTTGTGACCAGGCTGATTGGCGTTCCCCGCGGGAATCAGCGCTACAAGCTTGAAAAATATCAGAAGGGGCAATTAAAGGCGTTCAATAAATTTCCCGGATATTGTTCCTGTGATCCACCATGTAAAGCAGCGCGGCTTTTCCCTTTAGCGCGGTTTTCATCTCTTCCAGCTTGAGGCGGTCAATGCTGTACATCCGGATGTAGACATTCCGGAAGCCTTCCGGCACCTTCTCATAGGATGTCAGAATACTGGTGATTCTCCCCCCGAAATTCCGGATAATCTGGGCAACTTCCAGGATCGAACCCTGGCGGTCTTCCAGGCGGAAAGCAAACTGAATTCCCTTTTTACCGATGCCTGTCAGTGAAATAATCACTTTGAACAGATCGGAATGGGTGATTACCCCGACAACGCTGCCATCTTTATCCACAACCGGGACACCGGATATCTTGTTGAGCAGCAATATTTCGGCTGTTTCTTCAATGGTGAAGTCCGGCGGAACCGATATCGGCTTCGACGACATGATGTCTTTGATTTCAATGGTTGTCAGAAGATAGAGAAGCTCGTGAATTTCCAGGGTTGTGGCGCTGGATGGAGAGGCTTTTTTCAGATCCCTGTCCGTTACGACGCCCACAAGATGTTTTTTGTCAATGACCGGCAGCATGGAAATCCGATGCGTTTTCATCAGATTCATGGCTTCCTGCATGGAGCTGTGTTTATCAATCGTAATGGCGGGTTTGCTCATCCAGTTTTTTACAAGCATTGAAAAGACCTCCGGTATAAAAAAGAATTGAATCGGGATTACCTAAATTCCCAGATACGCCTTCTTGATGTGATCGTTGTTCAGCAAAGCTTCTCCCTTGTCCTTGAGTACGACCCTGCCCGTTTCAAGCACATAGCCCCGGCTGGCGATCCTGAGAGACTGGAAAACATTCTGCTCGACCAGCATGATCGTCACGCCCTGTCTGCTGATCTCGGAAATGATCGCAAAGATGGACTTCACCAGCAGGGGCGAAAGCCCGAGTGATGGTTCGTCAAGCAGCAAGAGCTTTGGGTCCCCCATGAGGCCGCGTGCAATGGCGAGCATCTGCTGTTCCCCGCCCGACATGGTGCCGCCGAGTTGTTTTTCCCGTTCCTTCAGTCGCGGCAGCATCGTAAATACCCGATCCATGTTTGCTTCCCGGTTCTTGCGCGCTTTTCTGGTAAAAGATCCCATCCTCAGGTTCTCTGTGACCGTCATCTGCGGAAAGATCTTTCTGCCCTCGGGGACCTGCACCACACCGAGTTCAACCACTTCATGCGCTTCAAGTTTGGCCAGGTCCACGCCGTTGAAGGTGATGCTGCCGACCCCGGGTTTCTCCAGGCGGGAGATGTTCTTTAAAATCGTCGATTTTCCGGCGCCGTTTGCGCCGACAACCGTCACGATTTCGCCTTCCGTTACTTCGACATTCACATCCCACAAGACCTTCAGGTCTCCATAACTGAAGTTCAGGTTCTCGATTTTCAGCATTATTCACCTCCGAGATAGGCATCAACCACGGCCTTGTTGGAAACAATTTCCTGGGGATTGCCCTCGGCCAGCTTCTCGCCGGAATTCAGAACCACAATCCTGTCGGAAATGCGCATGATCGCTTTCATGTCGTGCTCGATGACCATCTGGGTGATCCCGAGATTCTTGATATCCAGGATCAGTTGAATGATTTCCTCGCTCTCGGCCGGGTTGAGACCGCCCATGACCTCATCAAGCAGCAGCAGTTTGGGCTGTGTGGCCAGAACCCGCGCAACTTCCAGTTTTTTGCGCTCGCCGATGGGCAGGCTGCCGGCAAGAAATTTGACGCGGTTTTCAAGACCAACGACCTGAATTTTTTCCATGGCCGCCACGCGCGCTTTTTTAAGCGAATTCGTGCGGCACAGGGCGCCGACCATGACATTGTCCACAACGCTCATTTTCGCAAGGGGACGCACCTTCTGCCAGGTTCTGGCCATGCCGAGCTTGCAGACGGCATCGGGATTCAACCCGTTCATCCGATGGCCGTCGAACAGGATCTCTCCGCGGGAAGGCGGATAGTAACCGGTAATACAGTTGAAGAGCGTGGTCTTTCCAGCGCCGTTAGGACCGATCAGGCCCATGATCATGCCGGAAACCATCTCGAAGGAGACATCCGAATTGGCCGCCAGTCCGCCAAAAAACTTGCTGACATGTTTGATCTCAAGAATTGCCATCAGAGCGCCTCCTTTCGTCGTTTTGCCGAGATCTTTTTTCGCATGAAGCCCAGAATTCCGTCCGGCATGTACAGAATGACGACAACCAGCAGGATGCCGTAGATCAGCACATGGGCATGAGAAAGTTGTTCCTTCAGGAAAAAGCCGAAACCTGAATTTTCACTCACCAGACCGGAGTCGATGATCGCCTGGGCGATCATGTTGCTGCGCAGGGCTTCTGAAAACGGCACCAGCACCACGGCACCGATCACCGGCCCGAAAATGGTGCCGATACCGCCGATGATGCAGGTCATGACGATCTGGACCGAAAGATCCAGAGCCAGAACCGTGCTGGGATCGATAAAACCGACGTAAAGGCCGTAGATACTGCCCGCAAGGGAAGTAAACACGACGGAAAAGGACAGGGCCACGTTTTTATATACGGTCAGGTTTATGCCCAGCGAATGCGCGGCATCCTGGTCCTCGCGGATTGCCTGAAAATAATAGCCCAGTTTGGAGTTCTGAAGCATCCACGTTACGAATACGGCAATGAGCAGGATTACAAGACCGATATAGTAAAAAGGCACCTTGGACATGAAATCGGTAATGATGACATCTCCGATCTTGAACGGCGGAATATCGGTGATCAGAATGCCTTCAGCGCCGTTTGTCAGATTCTTCAGGTTCAGGGCCGTAACGCGGAAGATCTCGGCCACGGCGATGGAAGCCAGAACAAAATAAGGACCGCGCAGCCTGAAGCAAATGGATCCGATGATCAGGCCGATTATAACAGCCACCACCACGCCGGCCCATACCCCATACCACGGCGCGATATGCCGGTACTGCATCAGGATGATCGTTGTGTAGGCGCCCACGCCAAAATAGGCCGCATGCCCCACAGAATACTGGCCTGTATACCCGCCAAGGATGTTCCAACCCAATCCCATGATGACGCTCAGAAAGATAAGTATCATGATGTGAAGCGCATAAGTGCTCTCCACGAAATTCGGAAGCAGAAAGAGCGCGATAACCGCCGCCACGGTCAGAAGGACCGGAAGCGTGCTCATTCCCCGCATGTTGTGCTTGAATGTTCTCATACTGTATCAGCCCTTATCAGTCTTTTGAAGTTCCCAGCAGGCCGGATGGCTTGAACAGAAGCACCAGCAGGAACAGGATGAAAACGATGACATCTTTCCAGCCGGAGCCGAAGTAGACGCCGCCAACAGACTCCGCGACACCGATGATCACCCCCCCGAGGGTGGCGCCGACGATGCTGCCCATACCGCCAAGCACGGTGATGACAAACGCCTTCAGCGTAAAAACGCTTCCGACCTGCGGAAAGATGTAATAGGTGGGCGATATGAGCGCGCCGGCCGTGCCGGCAAGCGCAGCTCCCAGTCCGAAGGCAATGATTGACATGCGTTTGACATTGATCCCCATGAGCTGTGCAGCATCGCGATCCTGGGCCGTTGCACGCACCGCCTGACCCGTATCGGTCCTATACAGAAACCAGTACAATGTCAGGGTAATGGCGATTGTGATGGCAAAGGAGATGAGCAGCGGAGTGGATATCGATATGCCAAAAACATTGAAGCTTGCGGACGAATATGTCGTCGACAGAATTTTATAGTCCGACGTGAAGGCAAGCATGACCGCATTGCTCATGACCAGACCCATGCCGATGGTCAGCAGGATCTGGTTCTGCGGCAGAGCGCCCAGCACGCGGTTTATGAAGGCTTTTTGCAGAAATGCGCCGTACAGGAACATCACCGGGATCGTTATGATGATGGAAACGAAGGGGTCGACATGAAACAGGGCAAATAGAAAATATGTCAAGTACATGCCGATCATCAGCAAATCGCCATGGGCGAAATTGATGATCCGCATGACCCCGAAAATAATGGTCAAACCAATGCCGATCAGGGCGTAAACGCCGCCGATCAGGATGCCGCTGATCAATGATTGAAAAAAAACAGCCATAATCCCTCGGTATCAGATAAGTAATGGGTCATGTATCAGGCATTCCCGGACAAGAACCGGACGACTTCACCCATCGAAAAGGGAAATTGCGGGGAATGAATCGGCAATTTGCCGGCCCCATCCCCTTCCCCCCTTTTCAATGGGGAGAAGCATCTTCACGGTAGATGACGGTTCACCACTTAGAATTCATAACCGATTTATTTCGTCCAGCCGGGAAATGGCCAGATCGGTTTTTTTGCTGAGAGTTCGGTCGGCCACACGGTCTCGTATTTGCCGTTCTGTACCTGTTCGACAAGCATCTGGGCCTTGCGCTGGTTCTGGTAGCCGTCATAATCCTGGAAGGTAACTTCGCCGAGGATGCCGTTCCATTTTCCGGTGTTCAGTTGATTGCGCAGTTTCTCACGATCGGCGCCGACAGTTGATGCCGCTTCACCCATGATCATCATGGATGCATAGGCACAGGCTGCATGATAGGTGGGGGCCTTGCCGAATTTCTTTTCGTAGCGCTGGAACCACGCCTTGGAGTTGCCCCAGGGTACTTCCTGGGTCCACTGCGTCGATGAGAAAATGCCGTTGCTGATTTCTTTTTCCGCCGCGAACTGTTCCACCGAGAAACCGGCCCCCGCACCGAGGAACGCCATGGGCGACAATCCGATTTCGCGAGACTGCCGCATCAGCAGAATGGCGTCAGCCACATAGGAGACCATGAAAACCAGGTCCGGATTGGCGGCCTTGGCCTGGGCCAGCGTAGAACGATAATCCGGCGAACCCTTGGAATAGGCCTCTTCAAAGACCACTTTGATGCCTTTTTTTGCAGCAATTTCTTTCGCACTGGTGGCCGCAGAAACGCCAAAGTCGGTATTTTCGTTCAAAATTGCGATGGTTTTGGGGTTGCCGAGTTTAGTCGCCATGTCAATAAGAATGGAGGCATAATCACCGGTTGTACCCGATGTCCGGAAGGTCCACTTCAGATTCTGGCGGGTTATCTCCTCCTTCGAGGCTGCTGGAATGAGCAACGGCACCTTGTAGCGTTCCGCCATTTTGGCATCGGCGTTTGATGTGGCGGAAGTGTAAGGGCCGACGATTCCGACGACTTTATCGCGGGTCGCCAGTTTTTCGAGAGCAGCCATGGATTTTTCGGGCTTGCCCGTATCGTCTTCCTTGATCAGATCCACATCGATTCCTTTTGCCTTCAGGTCCTCGATGGCAAGGACGACGCCGTTTGAAAGGTTTTCACCGATGGGTGCCTCCGGTCCGGTGATTGAATTGATAAAACCGAGCTTGACGGTTTCCGCCAATGCGGCGGCCGGGAAGATGCACATCACTGCAAACATCAACACCACTGCTTTTTTCATTTTTAATCCTCCTCTGTCATGGGTGAATGCGTTAACGCACAGATAACTGACTATAATTATCCATGGTTACAATTAAAAAGCACATCGGTCTTGCCTGTCCTTATAACACATATCCCCTGATTTTTACCAGATGATCATGATTTATTTTGCACATTCATTAAATACCGGAACCTTGATTCACTATTTTAAATCCATCGGACATCAAGCAGTTATTTTGCGGGACCGAAATGGCAGATTTCCGCCGCACCATGGCAGATTTCCGCAGTGGACTTCGCAATTCGGGAAGGATTCGATTTCAGGACGATAGTTTGTTGTCAGATCGGGGGGCGGACACAACTGTTTGCAAAGGCATCATGGCTGAAACGGTCGTTGACGGAAGTCAGCCGATCGGCGAGTCCGACACCGCCCTTGCCCTTTTCTTTAACGCTAAACAGCGCCCGGTCGGCCGAGGCCAGAAGACCGGTTAAATCTGCCGCATGATCTGGAAAAGCGGCAACGCCATAGCTGGCCTGGAGTTTGACCTCATGGCCGAAATCCCGCAAATAGACCGAACTTTTGATGCGGGACTGAAGTTTCGAGGCTTTTTCCGCTGCCTGGATTGAAGTGAATCCCGGCAGGACAATGACGAACTCATCTCCCGCATATGCCACGGCGTAGGCCGGCGCTTCAATGATCTCTTGAATGGTTCCAGCCACCTCCTGAATGGCACGGCTGCCGTTCAGATGGCCGTAGGTATCCACCACTTTCTTGAAATTGTCCAGATCCATGAAAATAACCGATAGGCAAGAGTGCGTCGCCTTGCCGGTTTCAATCAACCCGGACAGGGAATTATAGAGATAGCGGCGGTTATAAAGCCCGGTGAGATTGTCCCGCATCGCCTGTTCGCGAAACCGCTGCTCGCTTGCACGAAGCGCCTCCTCGGCTTTCTTTCTCTGGGTGATGTCAACCATGGCAATCACGATGCTGGCCAGCGTGTCTTCACTGCCCGAAACGATCAGCACTTTCGTCAGGACGTTTTTCTCGTTGCCTCTTCCTGTCACGATGGTCACCTCCCGCTCCCGGAGAACTTTTCGTTCTGCGATCATCGGTATGATTTCAACCACAAGACGGTGAAATTCCTCTGGACTTCCGGTAAACGGGAACCCTTTTTTCAGTTCATCCCTGGAATCAACCTCCAGCAGTTTCAAAAAAGCGTCATTGAATTCAACAGTTTTTATCATGCTCATGCAGTGAGCGGTTTCCTGGAAATTGTTGCGAAGATAAGCTTCAAAATCGGTAACCCCGGATTCACGAAGTTGGTCGAGATAAGTCTTGAGGCGGGATGCATCCCTTTCTATCAGGGCAATGGGCGTTGAGTGAAACAGCAGCCGGTATTTTTCTTCACTCTTTCGAACCGTATTCTCATCAGTCCTTGCACACCGGGCTTCAAGGTCTTTCACGCGAGTGTGCAAAGCCTCCACTTGTGCATGTAGCTGTTCCCGGGAGTATATCAATTCCAGCATAACGTGCATCTTTCCGTCAATGTGATCATCGGTTATTCAGGATATCTTAATTGGTTTATCAAAAAAAGAGAAGCGTTCGTTTTTTCACAGCAATCTTTGTGCCACCAGGGTTTTCTTGCTTTTTAATTCATGGATTCAATGTGTTGTGGTATCATCGCTCTATGGCTGCCATTGAACGGATTCAATATTTTCGGAGAAAATCTACCCAAAACATATTGTTGGATCGGCCGTAGATGGATATTATCTATCCGCATTATGAATTAATAGTCCAGGTCTTTGATGTTGTTGGTTAAAAGTTTAAGCCGATGATATTGATGGCGAAAGTCCCAGCCAATTTGTCTCAGTTCATGCCCAAAGACAACGCCCCAGTTACAGGCCGATGCCAATCTGGAGACGATAATCAGGGGACTGTTCGTCGCAGGCGATGGACCAGGAGCTGCCGGCAAGATCGTATCGGCCAGCGCCACGGGTCTGATACCCGCCAAAGCCATTCTTGCGCGTATCCAGAGAGCCGCATCCGGTCATTGATTTTATAGTCGCCCTTGGCCGGCGCATCTGAATATCAACGTTGCCAGGCAAACCACCTTGAAAACAGTTTTCTCACCAACGGCGTCAGCCGCGTGCGATTGTAAGCATCGGCAACCTGCCGGATCGCCTCTGCCTGAGTCGGGTAGGGATGAATGGTTCCGGCAATCTGCTTGAGGCCAAGGCCGTTTGTCATGGCCAGCGAAATCTCGGAAATCATATCGCCGGCGTTGGAGGCAACGACCGTTGCGCCGATGATCCTGTCCGAGCCTCTGCGCACAAGCACGCGCACCAGTCCGCTGGCGCGGCCCTCGAGCACAGACCGGTCGATATCCTTTAATTCACAGGTGAAAGTATCAATCTTGATTCCCTGCTCCTTGGCCTGTTTTTCGTACAGCCCGATATGGGCGATTTCGGGCTCCGTGTAGGTGCACCAGGGAATGGTCAATGCGCTTGCCCTGGCCCTTGCGGAGAACAGGGCGTTTCGAATCACGATGCGGGCCATGAAATCGGCTGCATGGGTGAATTGAAAGGGAGAGCATACATCCCCTGCTGCGTAAATTTCGGAAGTGGTAGTCTGGAGATGATCGTTCACCTGAACGCCTTTTTTGGAGTAGAGAACGCCTGCTGCTTCCAAACCCAGGTCCTCGACATTGGGCGCGCGCCCCGCCGCGACCAGAAGCCGGTCTGCCGTAAAATCATAATTTTTGCCGTGCGACGCAACAATCAGGCGGGCACCGCCATCCTCGGCCCCGGAGAGTTTCAGATCCTTTGCGCAGCATATCAGTTTGACTCCGTCCCTGCGCAGAGATCGGAGGACCAGGGCCGAAGCGTCGCTGTCTTCCCTTGGCAGGATGCCGTGAACGGTTTCCACCAGAACCACCTGTGACCCGAACCGGGCAAAAGCCTGGGCCATTTCGCAACCGATGGGCCCGGCACCGACCACGGCCAGCCGTCTGGGCAGCTCTGTCAAGGAAAACAGGGTTTCATTGGTTAGATACGCCACATGATCCAAACCAGCCATGGGCGGGGCGGATGCCCGTGCACCTGTGGCGATGACCGCTTTTTTAAAGTGCAGTTTCGCGTCCTTTACCGCAATTGTACGGGAATCAATAAAGCGTCCGGACCCGAAAAAAACATCAATCCCCAGATTGCGGAACCGGCCTGCCGAGTCGTTTGAAGCAATAGAAGCCCGCAATTTGCGCATCCGCTCCATAACCTTGACAAAGTCAACGCTCAGGCCGTCTGGAACACTTACCCCGTACTCTCCGGCACCCCGGACAAGAGCAGCAACGCGGGCTGCGCTGACCAGGGCTTTGGAAGGCACGCAGCCGGCATTCAGGCAGTCGCCCCCCAGAAAATTTTGTTCAATCAGCGCAACCTTGGCGCCCAGACCCGCGGCGCCGGCAGCGCACACGAGACCGGCGGTTCCGGCGCCGATGACCACAAGATTGTATGAGGATGCCGGCAGCGGATTTTGCCAATCGCGCGGACGAACCAATGCCGCCAGTTCCTGATTGTGGCTGTCCCAAGGATGGATGTGGGGTGGATCCTTTTTGTTGTTCATTCTTGCAGCCTTTCATAAATCTGTCAGGATCGTTTGGTGAGATAACCCCGGCTGTTCGGTTTATTATCTGTCTTTACCCCAGATGCTGTCCAGAACAGCGTCCCTTCCGGAATCGTTTCGATAAATTTTACGCTTTAAAAAAATGATAAGCACGGGATTTGGAAATGGAATAGCCGCATAACGCATTAAACCACTGATAAAATCGGATTCGCGCGGATGAAGCCCCGGCCGGACCTTTTAAGTTGACATGAATTGCGCCCGGCTGGTATGAGAAAAAACCAGCGGGGATATGCATGCACGATCACGAAACTGTCCGTAAAAAACTATGGGACGATTATCTGGGACTGTCCTTTCTTGAGCAGTCCCTGGTCCATTTGTGTGCTGTGATCCATGAACCCGCAACAGCACCGGTTGTTTACAGTTGCTTTCGCAAAACCCGCCTGACAACCCTGTATCCGGATATTTCTTCATTGAAGTCCATAAAGCCGGTATTGCAAAACCTTCAAAGACTGGAACTTCTAACGGACCGGTTGCAGTGTCACCGGGATTTTACGGAAATTGCCATCCGTCAGGCGGTCGAATGTCGGGATTCGACCTATTTTCAGGATCTGGTCGATACGGTTCTCGAAGTGATGCCTTTTTCAGATTGTTGCCGCTATCCCACAGGTTCGGAACTGCAGCGCCATCGCCTGATGCGTGATTTTCGAATTGCTATTTACACGCTGAATTTCCCGAGCCTCCGTGAGTGTCACCGGCAACTGGTTTCCCAGGATGCCGCTTTTGTGGATCCCTTTGTCGGCGTGTTCCAGAATCCATTTGATTGCAACTGGTTGGGGCGTCTTCCGATAGATCTTCAGATAACCGCCTTGAGCGCCATATTTACGCACACCCTGGCATATCTGGATTCGGATGCAGACGCTCTGGCATACGGCGTCCGAGCGGATTTTCTCGAAAGGATGCCAGAACATGACAGGGTGGAATTTTATTCGCACCTTATTCCGCGACTGCTGCTGGGCGGCCAAATCGCAACCGCCCGAAAACTTCTTTCGAACACCGACCATTCGCCGCTTCTGAGCGGCTTTTCCGGCTGGATCAGTCTTCTTGAAGGCAAGGTACAAACCGCAGTTGATCTGTTTGAATCGGATCTGGCCGCTCTTCGCAACTGGACCAGAAACAAGACGGAATATTTTAAGGGAATGGTCGGTGTCTTTTATATTCTGGCCCTTATGAAGCAGTCAGATAGTACCTTGTTTGATAAAATGGAGACCGTACTGAATTTGGCCCGCTCCAACCGATTTCATAAAAAAGAACTGAATGCCGTTTTTACCTTGATAAGCGCCGCGGGCCACATTCTGAAATTTGATACTGAATCCGCCCGCCTTGTTCTTTTGGAAATCCGAACAGACCACAATCCGCTGATCGGTTATTTTTCAGCGCTCGTGGAATACGGCATCGCCCGTGCTCTGAATCCGGATGATCTGGATCGGGTGACCCTGCTTTTCATCCGCGCAAAAAATGCCGGACTCCACTGGCTGGCGCTGGAATGTGCCGAGCTGCTGAACGCCGCAGGTTCACCGGATGAAAAACGGATGGAATATGTGCATGGTATTCAGGCGGAAACCGGCATTCAGTCGATATTCGCCATCATTAAACCCGAAGCGCCCTGGAAAAGCCGCCTTCACGCCCTCACCTATTCTCTGGGTACGCCATCGAAGAACAGCGCCAAACCCGGAGCCCTGCGCCTGGCATGGGTGATTCGGCTGACGGACCAGCACCTTGAACTCATCCCAAGGGAGCAGAAACGGTTGGCTTCCGGAACCTGGTCCCCCGGGAAAATTCTTCCGCTGCGGCAGTTGTTCAGCAACCCGCAACTGGATCATATGACCCGTCAGGATCAAGTCATCTGCTCCAGCATCCGGAAAGTCAAATTCAATGCCCGGGTCTTTCAGTATTTTTTTGACTGGGACAAGGCTCTTCCTGCATTAATCGGGCATCCGCTTGTCTTCCTGGCCGATCAACCGACTTTCCCGATTGAAATTGTCCAAGGGGAGCCCAAATTTATGGTGGAATCTCGCAAATCCGCATACATCATGACTTTCTCTCCGAAGATGATCGATAACCGCATTGCCGTGACCCTGGAAACGCCACGTCGCCTGAGTATCGTTTGTCTGAACACCCGGCAGCAGCGCATCGCAAGGATTATCGGAAACCATGGGCTTGTGGTTCCGGTTTCAGCCAGAGAGGAAGTATTAACCGCCATTGCCGCCTTGTCATCCTTGATTACCGTACACTCCGGGATCTGCGGAGCGGCAGCGTCCATGATCGAAATCAAATCGGATCCGATTCCGCACATACATCTTACAGCCTGTCTTTCCGGATTCAGGGCGGAGATTTTCGTTCAGCCGTTCGTTCTCGGTCAGATCTGGCTTAAACCCGGCGAAGGCGCGGAAAGAATCGTCACCGATATTGACGGACAATCCTGTCAGATTCATCGAAACCTGGCACAGGAATTGAAAAATGCAATCCATATCGAATCCTGTTGCATGGCCTTGTCCCGGTTTCCGCACCCCAACTGGCAATGGATGATTAAAGATCCCTATGCTTTTCTGGATATTCTTCTTGAGCTCAATCTCCTCCAGAAGCAGGGACGCGTTATCGTACAGTGGCCGGAAGGCGAAAAGCTGCGCATCATCCGGGAAACTTCTGCTTCAGATCTTCGGGTTAGCATTAAAGGCAAATCGGGTTTGTTTGAAATCAGCGGACAACTGGTCGTGGATGACGGCCTGGTCGTTGAATTGGAGGATCTGATAGCCGGGATTCCCCAAATCCGAAAACGGTTTATGCCGCTTGGAGAAGGTCGGTTTCTGGCATTAACCGAAGATCTTAAAAACCAGTTGCTCGCGATTACGGCTGTTTGCGAACAAAAAAGCCGCTCGCTTCTGTTTCACCCGGCTGCCGCACTGACGATGGAAGGCATCACAAAAAATCTGACATACCTTGATATTGATGAAAAATGGCGATCCCAGATCGATCGAATCCAGGAGAGCATCACGCATGCGCCAAAAATTCCCGCGGATTTGAATGCCACGCTCAGAGGGTACCAGATTGAGGGCTACACCTGGCTGTCCCGTCTGTCTTTTTGGGGCGTCGGGGCCTGTCTTGCAGATGACATGGGACTTGGAAAAACCGTTCAGGTTCTTGCAGTCATCCTTGAGCGCGCCTCAAACGGCCCTTCTCTGGTGGTTGCGCCAGCCTCTGTCTGCCTGAACTGGCTTGATGAAATCCGTTGCTTTGCACCTTCGCTCAATATTGTGCAGCTCGCGGATCAGCATCGGGAGGCGGCCTTGCAAAAAATCAAACCACTGGATGTCCTGGTGGTCAGCTATGGACTGCTCCTGAATGAATCCGAACTGCTGTCTTCAAGAACCTGGGAAACGATTGTCCTGGACGAGGCTCAGGTGATCAAAAACATGAAGGCCAAACGATTCCAGGCCGCTATGAACCTGACAGGCAGATTCAGGATCATCACAACCGGAACACCGATTGAAAACCATCTTGGAGAACTGTTTACCCTGTTCCGTTTTATCAATCCCGGACTGCTGGGATCCGCACGGCATTTTTTCAACACCTTTACCGATCCCATTGAAAAACGGCGGGATTCAGAGGCCGGAGAGCGTCTGAAAAAAATCATTCAACCCTTCATACTCCGGCGGATGAAGTCACAGGTTCTGGAAGAGCTGCCACCCCTGACTGAAATCATTTTGAAGGTGGATCTTTATCCCGGTGAAGCCGCCTTTTACGAATCCATTCGAATAAAGGCCCTCAAAGAGATTGAATCCGGCCGTACCGGCACAGGAAGAAATTATCAGTTCCGCGTGTTCGGTGAAATCGCCAAACTGCGTCAGGCCTGTTGTCATACTAGACTGGTACTGCCTGCCAGCAGCATCCCCAGCGCCAAACTGGATCTTTTCGAAAGTCTTTTATCGGATCTCATCGAGAATGGGCACAACGTGCTGGTTTTCAGCCAGTTTGTTGGATATTTGACGCTTATCCGGGAGCTTTTGGAAAAAAAACGGATCCGATACCGGTACCTGGACGGCAGAACCGCCACACGGACTCGGAAACGGGAAATCGATGCCTTTCAGGCAGGCGATGGGAAAATATTTTTGATCAGTTTGAAAGCGGGCGGTCTGGGCCTGAACCTGACATCCGCCGATTATGTCATTCACATGGATCCCTGGTGGAATCCGGCCGTGGAAGCGCAGGCATCGGACCGCGCCCACCGCATCGGCCAAAAACGACCGGTAACCGTGTATCGTCTGGTCGCCCGGAACACCATTGAGGAAAAAATCATCGCCCTGCACCAGCATAAGCGGAATCTTGCCGGAACCCTGCTGGAAGGCGGGGACATTTCCGGCAGAATATCCGCCGGGGAATTGCTGGAAATGATTCAGGCAGGACAACATCCAAACAAAACGGAATTTGACGTAAGGGCAGCATTCACATAAACGGGATTCGGTTGGCCACTCGGCTTCCAGCAAATCCGGGTTGCAAGTTTCTTTTCATGTTCAATGTGACATTCGATCGAAATCCGAACACAGCCGGCTTCCGCCGATTTTATCTGCAGTTTATCGATCAAGACAATCCGCGTTCATTTTGCGGATATGGCAAAGAACATGCCCGATGGCATCCGTTACTTCCGGATAATCCGGAAGCGTCCCTGCGATCTGCTCGATGTATTGCCGCTCACTCAGAATCTGAAAAGATTTCTTGAAATTGAGATCAAAAGCCCAACTGATCTGCAGGAGCTTGAAGTCATTCAGCGTTTTCATGTCCTGAATCCGGGCGAATGTACCCTGCCGAAGCGCATCCAGTGCTGCGGGTGAACAATCCGAGTTGTCCGGCAGATCAAGCTCAATGGTTTTATTTGGATTCACCAACCTTTCATTGTAGTAATCAATCACCACCTTCCAGATATCCAGCTTATCGGCGTCCCGGATCAGTTTCATGAAAAGCAGGGCACGCTCGGAAGTTTTTTCCCTCAGGGTTGCAGCATTATGATAGGCAATGGCCTGGATCAGCGTGCGGCGCTCAGGAACGTTTCCTCGAGAGAATATCCGGTTTTTTGCCAGGATCTGCAACCCCAGATGGGCATGGTTTTCCGACTTCATGTCATTAAACGTATGATACCTGCGGTACTGCTCAAAACGGCCGATATCATGAAAAAGTGAAATTGCCTCCGCCAGACGGATGTCTTCCGGAGACAGATTCAGGCTCCGGCAAAGAAGCACGATGTTCCGGCAAACCCGGTGTGTATGATCTTCTTTCAAACGGATATTCCGGTCATGTTCGTACTCGCCGGTATAATATCCGGAAACATACCGGGTAAACCAATCCTTGAGTTGCGCAAGTGAATCGGCGTTCATTTGAAATCTTTCTACCCTGCCTTTGTTATTTTACAAACCAGACGGCATGGCTCAAGGCAATTCTGGGATGATCCAGAAAATGGAACCCGGCCCTTAAGGCCGCAGCCGTGATTCTGTGAAAATAATCCGGTGAAACATGACCTTTGGGTTCAACCAAAAGGTATTTCCCGCCGGGCTTTGCCAGGGAAAATACCTCATTCATAAAGTGTTCCATATGCTTGGTTTCATGCACCATCCAGAACGTCAGGATCAGATCAATTCTGCCGGAGTGCTGGTTCAGCCCGATGGCGTCCGTTGCGGCGCAATGGGTATGCATCCGATGACCAACACCCGTTTTCGATGCCCGCTTCTGAAGGATATGGAGCATCTTCTGCTGAATATCCACAGAAATCACCCTTCCCGTATCTCCGACCATCCGGGCCATGCCGATAGAGAAATAGCCCATGCCGCATCCCAGATCCAGTGCCGTCATCCCTTTTTTCAGATGGGACTTAAAAATTGTCTCCGGGTCATGAAACAGCCGGCGAAAAGGATTGTCGAAAAAATATGCCAGCCACCAGGGGCAGACATGCGGTTCCGGGAGCAGCGGTTTTTGTAATAATCTCATCGCGTCATCTGTTTACAGGGTTTTGAGTTATTGATTATTCCCCCTTTCAAAAAGGGGGCGGGGGGATTTTAGACGATTTTCCGGTTGAAAAATCATTGGGTTTCATCCCCTTGCACAAGATCAAGGGTGTGTAGGTAAAACGGCGCGGATCAATTAAAAATTTATTAAAATCATCAATAAAAGCAGCACATCCCCCGGGATAATCATCGAATAAATCCATGAATCGGTTTGCATTGACTTCGATTTTCTTCATCCAGTTATAAACATCGCTGGCCTTTATCGAGCCAAAAAACAAGTGGTGCGCCGCAAGGTCAACCTGGATATCCTGAAAACCCTGATCGTATAAATACGAATACAGTTTTCGACCTGCATAGATATCGAAGTTGAATTTTTCTTCCAGCCTCTTCATGAGTCTTGGCAGAAGATTCCCAATCATTGGGGGCAGTTCATAATGGCTGAGGCAGTTATAATCGAGATCAAGCAGACAAAGCATACCTCCCGGTTTCAGCATGAGACTGATGTTTTTAACAATTTCCTGACTTTCAGCCAAAAAATACTCAAGGACAAATCGAACCCAGATCAGATCGAATTGGCCGATATCTTTTAATGGCTCCTTAAAATCGCAGACGGAGAAATCAATTCCGGATAATTGGCCATAATGCGTTTTTGCATACGCAATGCGATCTGTTGAAAAATCGATTCCGCAAGCGCTTCCTCCAGGTTGCGCCATTTCATGAAGAATAGTTGTGGTTTTCCCGATACCGCATCCGACATCCAGCACCCGCAGTCCGGGCTTGACACCACACCAGCGAGCCTGCTGACGAACCGCTTCCGGGTCTGTCTTGATTTCAAGCCGAAAAGCTTCCTCGGAATTTTCCATTAAATACAAACCAGTTGGCTTCAGAATTTGTTTATTTGGTTCCATCTCTTCTTTCAATGTCAAACAAATCCCCTTAGACTTATTAACGAATTCAGATCAAAATACTTCGCAATAATCAGCCCTGCTGAGATTCTATAATAAAAGTTGATCAGCATATCCACAATATCTTGTGGTTTAATTTTGTTGACACACAATTATCATACATATATAAACCTTACCACAGATTCGAGCAGATTCAAAGAGACAAGGGAAGTTAGTGGGATGAATGTTGAAACCAACGGGAATCGCTGCGAGGAAAATCAGTTCATTCCCCCACGATTTTTTCAGCATTCTGATCTGTTCAGAACTTTCGAGGCAGCAAAGGCAATCAATCAGAAGAATCTGATCAACATCATTAACCATCTTCATTTCACTGACACCCCGCTGTTTACCCTTTTGAAGCATCCGATCTATCAAAACAGTCTGCTCGTAAAAGCTTATCCCGAACCCTGCCTCGGAAGTCATTTGACTTGCCGGTGGGACGAATCCTACTTTCAATGCAAAATGGAATCACACCATCCCCTTTGTCTGGCCATCGTCTATAATCCATCTATGATTATAGTACCCTATAACCTGTTAAACAGTGACGATAGAAGCTTCACCATCCGGTTGCCCGAAAAAAGCTATGCCCTGAATCAGCGCCGGTCTCAGCGATATCCTTGCAGAGACATCACGGCTGAATTGAAACAAAGTGATTTTGTAGTCACGGGAAAACTGATAGACTTCAGCCCAATGGCTTTTCGCATAAATATAGGTTCAAAAGCACTTAAACACCATTGCTGGTTCAATCCAGATGCGCCTATATCCGTTCGTCTGTTTTCGAATGAGACAACAATCTATTCTGAGTCCTGCAAATGCATTCGATGGCAGGATGATCATGATATATCCAAAGAAATCGTATTTGCTTCTAAAAACCAGCATATCAGTCGTTTTCCGGCAAAAAAAATTCGTAACCCCCGACGGCAAATTGCCCCACCTCTGACTGCGGTATTTGACCATCCTTTTATTAGTAAAAAAATTCAAAAAGATATCTTCAACATCTCTTCAACGGGATTTTCCATCCGCGACAAACCGGATGATGATATATTCTTTCCTGGCATGACGATCCCCCATCTTTCAATTCATCTTGCCGGTATCTCCATTGCCAATTGTTTGGCGCAGATCATTTACCGGCGGATCGAAGAGAACGATATTCAATATGGTTTCGCCATTCTGGATATGGATATTAATTCATACAGTCGTATCAACCACGTTCTCGGCATCAGTTCAGACTCCATGATTTCTATTTCAACGGAGGTTGATACAGACGCTCTTTGGGATTTTTTTTTCCAAACAGGATTTATTTATCCCGAAAAATATGATTTTTGCCAGGCACATCGCAAGGATTTAATGGAAACTTACCGAAAACTCTATCAGGAAAATCCTGAAATTGCCAGGCACATTACCTACAAAAAGAACGGGCGGATCTACGGTCATATTTCTATGATCAGAGCCTACGAGCGTACCTGGCTTCTTCAGCATCATGCTGCAAGGTCAAATGAAAACAAGCTTGCCGGTTTTGCTGTATTAAGACAGATGATGTTTTTTACCCACGGAATGTATCAATTATCTTCAGCGCGAATGGATTATGTAATCTCGTATTTCCGGCCAGAAAATAAATTTCCCAACCGTGTCTTCGGGGGATTCGCTAGAGATTTTAACAATCCTCAGGCATGTTCGCTGGATCTTTTTACATATCTGACATTGCCTGTCTCATTCCCAGAGAAAAAGTTTCCTCCAGAATGGCTATTAAGGGAAAGCACGCCTTATGATTTATGGGAACTGGAATTATTTTACAAACATCATTCCGGAGGCCTTTTGATGAATATCCTGGGTTTTAGAGAATCTGGTCTTGGTAGTGAATCCATGGAGAAAGTTTTCAAATGTCTCGGCTTATTAAGAACATGTCGGATTTATTCATTAATATATCAGAATAATCTTGAAGCTGTTTTTATCGTTGATCAATCTGATTTGGCCGTCAACATGTCAAATCTCCTTAATTGCATCAAAGTGTTAACTACCGATCCATCAGGACTGCCACAAGAATTGCTTTCTGCTGCAGTGTCAAAATTGGGAAATGTCTATAACCTTGACAAAATATCACTCCTCCTTTATCCTTCTACCAATAACAAATCAGACTGTATTTCCGATAAAAAGAGCTACCAGCTTTGGATCGGTGATATGCGGTATATGAATCAATTCATGGATTACGTGCAAAAGAATTTCAGGATGAAGTACGACTAAAAGTAATACGGTCGGACATAGAAAATGGATGAAACCCAATTATATAACACTTCAATAATAAAGAGTTACAGTGAATATATAAGCAAATATCTTCCAGGCTTGGATTTAATGCCAATCCTTGACTATGCCGGTATCACGATATACCAGCTTGAGGACCAGGGGCACTGGTTGACTCAAGCGCAGGTTGACCGTTTTTATGAAATTCTCGTTGCGACAACTGGCGATCCGCTTATTGCCAGAAAGGTCGGGCAATACGCTCCTTTTTCTAAAGCGGCTGGAAATATATCTCAATACATCTTGGGGTTTGTTACTCCATCTGCTGCCTATACCGCCCTCAGTAAATATTATCCACTTGCGAGTAAAGGCACTTCTTTAAAAACCAGAAAAGTTGGACCCAATCAAGTCGAAGTTGTCGCTTTACAGAATCCAGATGTAGCAGAAAAAGCTTACCAGTGTGAAAACAGGCTTGGAATTTTTGAAGGAATTGCCAAGCTGTTCACAAATGAACTGGCTGAGATAGAACATAGCACTTGTATGCATGTCACGGGCGACCGTTGTATTTACAAAATTACTTGGAAGGCCATGCCCTCGTTTATTTGGAAAAGAATAGTAAACTACAACTACCTCCTATGCTCAATTATCTGTCCTTTCCTTTATTTCACCTTACCGATACGTTACAGTACCTCGACCATCTTGTCAGTGATTCTGGTTGTAATGAGCATATCTATGTATCAGGTTCATTTAAACAGAAATGAGCTTTTGTCTACCTTCAAAGATCATGGCAAAACAGCGAGCAACCTTCTGGATGAGATTAATGCAAGATATAACACTGCCATGCTGGTTCAGGAGATTGGGCAGGCTGCTTCAAATATTCTTGATATTGACAAACTCCTCAATTTCACGATGGATACAGTTGACAAGAGGTTGGATTTTGATCGTGGCTTAATTATGCTTTCCAATAAGGCCAGGACCCGTCTAGTATACAGGGCAGGCTATGGATATAAGCCGGATGAAGAAGCTTTGTTACGAAGCACTGAGTTTCATCTGGACAATCCCAAATCCAGAGGACCCTTCATCGTTTCCTTTAAACAGCAAAAACCTTTTTTAATTAATGATTTTAAAGAGGTCGAGAAAGATATATCACGAAGAAGTCGAGAATTTGTAAATAAAATTAATGTCAAATCGTTTATTTGTGTTCCGATTGTCTATGAAGGCAGGTCCGAGGGTATTCTGGCAGTAGACAATCATCACTCGAAACGGCCGCTGAATCAGAGTGATATCAATCTCTTTTTAGGTATTGCACCCCAACTCGGCATCAGCATCAATAACGCAAAGTTTTATGGATTGGTCCGCGAAAGAGAACAGCAGTTCAGAGCCCTCAGTGAAAATGCCCCGGATATCATTTACACGATTCATGCCAACGGCAGGTTTGCTTACGTCAATCCCGCTTGGGAAAGAATTCTTGGGCACAGGAAAGAAGATGTCGAGGGAAAACGCTTTGTTGATTTTGTAAAAAATGAAGACCGGAAAAGATTTATACATGTTTTTAAGCAGATCCGTGACAATAAACATAGAATTGTCGATTTTTACGGCTCGATAACGCATCAGGATGGCTCTGAACGGCTGTTTCATATGAGCGGAGCGCCAAATATCGATTCGGACGGTAATGTTACCGGCGCCGTAGGCACTTTCAGAGATATAACAGAGCTTAAGAAATCAGAGTTGGAATTAAGGGAAGCTAACCAGAAATTATCTCAGGAAATTGAAGAGAGAAAACAGGCTGATGCTAAAAGAATGGAGCTAGAGCAGCAGCTTATCCAGGCACAAAAGATGGAAGCGGTTGGAACTCTTGCCGGCGGCATCGCCCACGATTTTAACAATCTGCTGATGGGCATTCAGGGCTATACCTCCCTGATGATGCTGAAAACCGACGCAAATCACTACCATTACGAAAAACTCAAGAATATCGAGCATTATGTAATTCGCGGTGCGGACCTTACCCGGCAGCTTCTAGGATTTGCAAGAGGCGGGAAATACGAAATTACGCCTGCCAACATGAATGAACTGATTATTAAAAGCTCGCGAATGTTTGGACGGACAAAAAAAGATATTGCCGTAACCACACGTCTTGAAGCCAACCTGTGGACCGTGGAAATCGATCAGGGGCAACTCGAGCAGGTACTTCTCAATCTTTATCTCAATGCTGCACAAGCGATGCCGGGGGGAGGTCGCATCGATATCGAAACTCAAAACCGCATTCTTGACGAATCCGAAGCTCTGAACACGTATTACAAGCCCGGCAAATATATCAGAATCAGCGTGAAGGACACCGGCGTCGGAATGGATGAGAAAACAAAACAAAGGATTTTTGAGCCTTTTTTCACAACCAAGGAGATGGGGCGGGGAACCGGCCTGGGTCTGGCCTCAGCCTATGGTATTGTGAAGTCTCACGGCGGTTTTATCGATGTTGAAAGTGAAATCGGCCATGGCAGTGATTTTATCATCCACTTACCGATCTCATCCAAAGCCCCTCAAAAGGAAATAGCCGCCCAGAAAGAAAAACTGCTTACGGGCGACGAAACCATAATGCTTGTCGATGATGAGTCCGTGATGCTTGAGGTCGGCGCTGAAATGCTTAACAAATTAAATTACAAGGTCATTCCTGCCGGAAGCGGCAGAGAAGCCGTTGAATTGTTCAAGCGGAATAAGGATGAGATTCGGTTGACGATCCTCGACATGATCATGCCCGACATGAACGGCAGCGAAACGTTTGATCTATTGAACCAAATCCAGCCAGGTTTGAAGGTGCTTGTTTCCAGCGGATACAGCCTCTCGGAGGAAGCCGCCCGGATTTCAAAACTGGGATCCAACAGCTTTATTCAAAAGCCGTTTGATATGTATCGCGTTTCATCCAAAATCCGTGAAGTTCTTGACAAGGACGCCTCGCCAATGCCGGTTGACATCACAGCAAACTGCTGACGACACGATCCCTGCCTTCATTCTTGGCCCGATAGAGATTCTCATCGGCCGCCTTCAATATCTTCTCTAATGTCATTGTTGCAGATTGCACTGCAGGATCAAATCCGGTCACCCCGAAGCTTGCAGAAATGCTAACCTGCTCCGCTTCACAGAAAATCGGTTGATTCGAAACGGATTTTCTAAGCTTTTCCGCTACGACTTCAGCATTTGAGACAGGGGTTTCGGGCAGTACGACCAGAAATTCCTCACCGCCGTATCTGGCGATCCAGTCTGCTTCACTTCGGATAATGGTCTGAAGGTTTTTTACAAACTGGATCAGAACCGCATCGCCGACCTGATGGCCGAATGAGTCATTGACCTTTTTAAAATGATCAATGTCCGTAAGTATGATGGAGAACGGTTTTCCATAACGGATGGAGCGTTTGATTTCCATCAGAATCTGCTTGTTCAGATGGCCGCGGTTATAGCATCCGGTCAGAGGATCCATGATGGACAATTTTTCTATTTTCTCGTTGGCTTCCTTCAACAGCGTGATTGTTTTTCGCAGCTCCCGGTTTACCTTGCTTCTTTCAATATGAACGTTGATCCTTGCCAGAAGCTCTTCTTTTGAGAAAGGCTTGACCAGATAATCCGATGCGCCGACCTTGAAGACTTCCAGTATCTCGGAAAGATCCGACATTGCCGTCAGAACAATGATCGGGATATCCTGTTTGCCAAGGACCTGGCGAATTTTCGTGCACAACTGCACGCCGTCCATGTTTGGCATAATCAGATCGGTAATGATGATATCCAATGTATCCCCGGATGTGCGGACAATATCATAAGCCTGGTCGCCGTCCTCAGCCTCATGCACCTCGATGCCTTCCCGGCTCAGGCATAACGCTGCGATTTTTCTGGCGACAATATTGTCATCCGCGACAAGGGCCTTGATGCCGTTCATAATCAAGGGCGGATTCAGAATTTTGTTTGCAACCGAAAGGACATCCCCTTTCTGAAACGGTTTAGAGACAAAATCAACCGCCCCCAATTCAAAACCTTTTTTTCGATCCTCAATCGTGTCATTCCCGGTTATGAAAATAATGGGTACCCGATGGTCTTCGCTTTTGATAAAAAAACGGGCGTAATGCGACTCTCTGAGCTTTCGGCAGGTTTCAAATCCATTCATCTTCGGCATTTCGATATCCAAAGTGATCAGATCCGGAGGCGATGCGGAGGCGGCATGAATCAATGCTTCAAGTCCATTTCGCGCTTCAACGACCTCATATCCCCCTTGCTCCAGTTCCTCCCGAATCTGCATGCGTATCGTCTGGCTGTCATCCACTACTAGTATCCGTTTTGGCGAACCATTCATAGATCATTCCTTATCATCAGCGCGCCGGTGTTCAAGACGCTTTTATGCTATTTTTCAGTTGGTAAAACACCGATCTGAGATAGTGCCCGGGCTCAAATTGAGGAGCAATGTCTGTCAACGATTCCGCAGAGCCGATGATCAGCCTCCCGCCGGCAGCAAGCGCCTTTTCGATATTGTCGAAGAGTTTTTTGCGGTCATCCAACGTGAAATAAATGGCCACATTTCTGCAAAAAATGATATCGAATTTACCAAGCCCTGCAAAAGGCAGCATCAGATTCATGTTTTTAAAACTCACCATTGCCCGTATTTCATCTTTGATTTTCCAGCAGTCTCCATCAAAAATGAAGTTTTTATCCATTTGTTCGCCGGTCAGTCCCCGATTCATTTCGAATCGGTTATAGGTTCCAGAACTGGCCCGGGCGATTGCGCTGCCGGATATATCGGTCCCCAAAATCGTTACCTGATATTTATTCAGATCGGCAAGGATTTCCTTTATCGCAATGGCAATGCTGTAAACTTCCTGGCCGCTTGAGCACCCGGCGCTCCAGATGCGAAACGGAACCGGATAACTGGAAAAAGCCAGTTTTGTTTTTCGGTCAACCAGCTCCGGCAGAATTTTGAACTTCAACATTTCAAAAGGATAATTATCCCGAAAAAAATATGTTTCTTTCGTGGCAATCTGATCGATGATTCTCTTTTCGATATCCTTAGTGGCATCATTACTTTTTTTTTGAAACAAATCGGCAAATGAGCGGCAGTCATATTTCTGCAACAGCGGCGCAAGCCGCGATTCAAGCAGATAATATTTGGATGATTCCAGATAAATTCCAGAAATATCATAAACATATCTTGCCCACAAACGAAATTCAGACTGATCCATTACCAGAAATTCCCTGACAACCGCTTATCGAATGGTTCGGCAGATTTCCGCTGCAAGGAAATCCAAAGGCGCAATCACATCCACGATACCGATTTCAACAGGCTTTCTGGGCATGCCATAGACAGCGCTGGATGACTCATCCTGAGCGATGATCACGCTGCCGCTTTGCTTCATCAGCTTCAATCCTTCGGTTCCGTCATATCCCATTCCCGTCATGATCACCCCTGTTGCAAATCTGCCATAATGACGCGCAATCGAGCGGAAGAGATAGTCCACGGACGGCTTGCAGTTATTCTCCGGTGGGTCGTCCGTCACCTGAATCACCAGATGGCTTCCCTGCGCCGATTTTGCGACTTTCATCTGTTTGCCTCCGGGAGCGATATAGGCGGTGTTGGCTCGAATCGATTCGCCGTCCACCGCTTCTTTTACCGAAATATCGCTGATTGAATCCAGTTTAAGGGCCAGCGCCTCTGTAAACATGGGCGGCATGTGCTGGACGATAAAAATGGGTACGCCGATGTCAGCGGGGATTTTCGAAATCATTTTTGTCAGCGCTACCGGGCCGCCGGTTGAAATACCGATGGCGACCGCTCTGGACGGTTCCGCGTTCCGTGACGGATGCACCGGATCGGAAATTCTTTGAACTGATCGGGGGGGCGGAATTTGTTTTGCAACCGAATTTTGATGCTTTAAACGAAACAAAGCATTCAGCATGGGGGTTATCTCGAACTTGAAACGATCCCTGTTCTCTTCCAGCGTCCCGGTTCTGGGCTTGGGGATGAAATCAAATGCGCCAAGCTCAAGCGCTCTCAGCGTGATTCTGGCGCCTTCCGTGGTGTATGCGCTGAACACGATGGCAACAGCATCCGGCACATCATTTCTCATTCGTTCCAGTACTTCCAGGCCGTCCATTTCCGGCATTTCGATATCCAGCGTCATCAGATCCGGTTTCAACGCCGCCGCCTTTGAAAGCGCGATTTTTCCATTTTCCGCCGTTCCAACGATTTCCACATTCGGAAAGGCCCCCAGAACGTCCTGTACAATCTTGCGGTACATTGGGCTGTCGTCTACGACAATCGCTTTTAGTGTAACAATATCCGTCATACTCAATAATCCGATCACCCGAGCACTGCAGCCAGGTTTAAAATAGCGACCAATTGCTTTTCGGTTTTATGGATACCCTCGAAATATCGCCCCAGGACGCCTGCAACATTTGCAGGCGGCATCTCGATGTTTTTCCTCTCTGTTTGAATCACATCGCCGATGCTGTCCACCAGAAGACCAATGAATTCGTCCTCAAAACGGACAATGATGTTTCTCCGGCGGCCGGTTTCACTCCGGTTCGCCAGCCCCAGGCGTTTTCCGACATCAATAACCGTAATGATCCGACCCCGGAGGTTTATTATCCCTTTCACATATACCGGTGCAAGGGGCACCGGCGTGATTTGGATCAGCTTGTTAATTTCCTGAACCTCCAGGATGTCGATTCCGCAGCACGCATCACCGATATTAAACGTGGCAAGTTCGATAAATGGCTGTGAATTTATCAATCCGTTTTTCATACCAGATTCTCAGGTTTTGACAATTTTGAAGATTTCAACCATATCTTTTAATTCCTTGGCCAGTTTTTTCAGTTCGTCCGCACTGAGGCTGACCTGGGAACTGTTAGCGGAAATTTCTTCGCCGGCCTGATTGACGCCGGAAATCTCTCTGGCAATGCTCAGCGCCACGTTCGAACTCTGAGAGACGTTCTGATTCGCTTCGTATATTCCCCGGGCCGCTTCGCAGACATTGGCGGCGATTTCATTGGTGGTGATGGATTGTTCTTCCACGGCGGTAGCAATGGAGGAGACGATATCATCGATATCATGGATCACTTTTGAAATCTGCTGAATCTGGATTACCGTACCGGTTGTGGAATCCTGAATCCCTTCGATCCGGGTCTTGATTTCATCCGTTGCCAGTGCGGTCTGCCTGGCCAGTTCCTTGATCTCATTGGCCACAACCGCAAACCCCCTTCCGGCATCTCCCGCCCTGGCAGCCTCGATGGTGGCGTTCAATGCCAGCAGATTGGTCTGATCCGATATATCGGCGATGACTTCGGTTACTTTTCCGATTTCCCGCGCCGCCTTGCCGAGTGCATCCACGGTTTGAGAAGCACTTAATGCGTCTGTAACCGCGCGATGGGTTATATTTCGGGCCTTTTCCGCATTTCTTGAAATCTCGTTGATCGTAGCCGTCATCTCCTCCGATGCAGCAGCCACCATATTGACATTGGTTGATGTCTGTTCGGTTGCCGCAGCCACGGATGCCATATTGGCGCTCATTTCCTCGGATGCAGCAGCCACGTTTCCAGACAGATCATATGTATGACCGGCGTTTGCCGACATCTGCCTGGATATGGCGGAGAGTTCCGTCGAAGCGGCTGAAAGCGTTTCCACGCCGTGAGCGATCTGCCCGATCACTTTTCTCAGGTTGGCGACCATGGCGTTCAGGGCTTTTGATAGAATTCCGATTTCATCTTCCTGATCCATGTCCAGCATTTCAGTAAAATCGCCTTCGGATATGCGTTTGGCAAACCGGGTGCTCTTTTTGATGGGATAGACGATAGAGCGGGTTATCATAAAAGCGACGATAACAATTAGACCGGCGCCGACGACGGCAACCGTTCCCATGATCCATTGCAACGAATTCACGGAACCATAGGCTTCGTCTTTTTCAATTTCCGATAAAATGGCCCAGTTCAGATCGTCGATCTTCAATGGGGAATAAGCCGACAATACCCGGTGACCATCATAATCAAGGGTCATTTTTTCGCCGGTGCGGCCCGAAAGCGCATCGCGGACCGCTTCGGTATCCACCATGCCGATTTGCGGGTTTGCAAACGAAGCTTCCACGGAAAATCGATCGGAGTTCATAAAAACATCGGAGCGCATCAGTTTGTCGGGACCCACAAGATACGTGACTTGCGTCTTTCCCATGCCGCCGCGTTGATTTGTAATGGCGTTGATGTGTCTGCCGGAAAGCTGGAATGCAACAATGCCGATCAATGTATCCTGATTTCCCAAAACGGGGTAGCCGGCAAAGGCCGCCGGTTTGTTACCGGATGGCGCATAAGGCTCAAAATCAATCATCGCCGGCTTTTTCGTCCTGACTATTTTTTCCCACAGCCTGGCCAGAGCGCTGTCTTTATAAGGCCCCCGGCTCAGATTGGTCCCCAAGTCCGATTCCTTTAGGCATGAAAACAGGACATGTCCGTGATCGGCGCAAATCAGAAATATGTCTGCATATCCCCTGTCTTTCCAGAACTGAATAAGATTTTTTCCGTGCTGTTCGTAAATCTGCAGATATTGCGGAATGGTTACGTCAACGGGGCCGTCCGGCTGCGGATTGGAAGCATCCAGGCTGGACAATAAATTGAAGAGTTCCTGGACATCCTTGCTGCGGGAAATGATTTTCATTTCTTGAAAAACACCGTTAAAATAGTCGGTTAGCTCTTTTTTCGTCATCTCCCTTACCGAGACCAGTTGACGGAAAGCCTGCGCTTCCAGAGCCCTGCCGGTAACCATCTTGGAGATGACGCCGATGGTTGCAAACGGTACAATTCCCACCGCAAGAAACACTGTCATGAATTTGGCTCTCAATTTCATATTTCGCAACATCGGCCCGTTGTCCTCCTTGATGTTCGGTAGTTTAACTGAACTTGTATATTCTGTCAGGCCTTGAAATTTAGTTAGAGATGCTACGGATCTCATCCACGATCATGCATCAGCTTGCCGATGCTTTCAAGAAGCCTTTCCTTATCCAGCTTGATCTGATATTCATCGACACCCGCCTGTTTGGCCAGGTCCATGCTCTTGTCATCGGCCAGGGTCGACAGCGCAATGATCGGCATTCCGAAATACCGTTCATCTTTTCGAATGGCCTCCGTCAATTCAAATCCGTTTAACCGGGGCATCTCCAGGTCGGTTACCACCAGGAAAATGTCCTGGCCGGATTTTTGCAAAATTTGCCAGGCAGCCTCGCCGTCTTCAGCATCCACCACCGTATATCCTGCATTCTGAATGAACGATTTGATCTGGCTCCTGAAAAAATTCGAATCATCGGCAAGCAGAATGCTCCGGGTTTTCTTGATTTCAAGCTCCGGGACGGTAACTGCTGGAAACCAATCCGGTTTAAGGCTGCGGACAAGATCAAGAATATCTACGAGCATTGTGGTTTTCCCTTTAAGGATAAGGGACCCCATGATTCCGGGCTGTTTGAGTGAGCAGCCATCGGATTTTGCATTTGTCATCACAGAATCCACGGGACCTGCAGCCAGTAAACCGAAATGCCTGCCGTCAACCATGAAGACGATGACCCGAAGATTCTCTCGATCCGACAGAGGCCGCACGGAGGCGATCTGATCGATGCTGTACACCGGCAGATTCCCGCCGCAATATGGAATCGCCCGGATACTGCCGAATGATTGAATATCGCTCTTTCGAATTTTTTCGATGCGGATCACCTGATTCAGCGGCAGCGCGAATTGTTCGTCATCGGCGTTTCTAAAGACGATTAGGCTGAGCTGATCGGTGCCCGGTTGCATGTCTTTTCCCGGTGTTGTGGCCACTTCGGCGGCTCTTCGGGTTCCGCTGACTGAAAAAAGCGCAGCCATTTCCGAAAGAGAGTTCACATCCAGAATCAGCGCCACCCTGCCATCGCCCATGATGGTGGCGCCGGCATATCCGCGGCAGGCTTTTAAATGTCTTCCAAGAGGTTTTACGACGATTTCCTCGGAATCATGAAACCTTTCCACTATGAGTCCATATATGATCCGGCCGGTGGATACAACGGCAATATTCAGTGCGCTAGCTGCGCGCAGCCTGCGATCCGCCGTTTTCCGGTTCAACGGTACTTCAGAAGGACCCGGGCAGGTCGGTGCGGGTGACGACACAAGCGGCGCTTCGTTCCCTCCAGCGAGTGGAACTGTGGGCTTTATCTCGAAATCACCCGCTAACAGGGGAGATTTTCTGGATCGTCTGTCCGATATGGAATGGCGCCGATCTGGTTTTCTCAGTTTTGTTTCCGGATCGATGTATGTTCGGACGATTTTCAGAACATCCGTCAGCCGAACCAGGGGCAGCAGTTTTCCTTGTAAACGGACGACTTCCGCGTCCCCGACCCGCTCGATGCGCTCCTTGACATTGACTGCAGAAATTCTGAGCAATTTTTCAAGATTCATCTGAGGTATGGCAAACCTTTCTCCTTCCGAGAAAACGATCTGACAGGGAATTATCGCCAGGGTCAGCGACAGTTTAATGATGATTCGAGTTCCCTTTCCAGAACTGGAAACAAGGTCGATCAGCCCGCCGAGATTATCCAGATTGGTCTTGACCACATCCATCCCGACGCCGCGGCCGGACAAATCCGTTATTTTGCCGGCCGTCGAGAATCCGGGTAAAAATATCAGATTCAGCTTGTCCCTGTCCGCCATGATACTGACCTGATCTTCAGTAACAAACCCTTTGAGAACGGCCGCAGCAGCCACTTTTTCAGGATCGATCCCTGCTCCGTCATCAGAAACTTCAATGACCACCTGACCGGCTTCGCTAAAAGCCCGGAGGCTGATTTTGCCTGTTCCGACTTTTCCGTTACGTTTTCGAATATCCACCGTTTCTATGCCGTGATCCGCCGCGTTTCGGATCAGGTGATTCAGAGGATCGCTCATGGCCTCCAGAAGGGTCCGGTCCAGTTCCACGTCCGCACCTTCAATCACAAGCTCGGTCTCTTTTCCCAGTTCGCGTGAAAGATCCCGTACAATTCTTGGAAACCGGTTGAACAAACTGCCAACCGGCTGCATTCGCGTCATCATGATTACTTTTTGAAGCTCGGTTGTAATGGCATCGACGCGCTTTCCGACAAGATCCGTGTTGGTTTGATCCTTAACTGCGACGGCCTTGAGCAACTGGTTTCTGCTGAGAACAAGCTCTCCGGCCAGATTCACCAGTGCATCCAGAAGCTGGGTGCTGACGCGAATGGAAGTCGGTAATATATCGTTAGAAGGTGTGTTTTCGGCGCAATGCAGCAAAACGTCATGCGCAACCGGCTCAAATTCGCTGCCGTGCACCGCATCCTTGAAAGCTTCTTTGTTGCGCTGACAGAGACCTGACTCCATATCTGCAGGGTCTTGATGTATTAAAACACCTGTCACGTCATCGATCTTGAAATCGGATGATGTAACGCTGCCTTCACAGGGCGCTGCAAAAACCGATGTTCCATCCGCCCAAAAAAGATTTTCCAGTTGAACATCCAGAAGCAGCGCCACATCCTCCGGGCTTAGGACACACGCAAAAGCGGCAAGGAGAAAGGAACGCAGTCCGGCGTCGCTTTCATCAGGGCCGGCGTTTTCAACCGGCTCCGTCCGGCTTGAAAGAAAAGTCATATAGGACTTGATGTCGTCCATGACCTCGTCACTGGACCGGCCGTTCAACCTGGCATCAGGGCCTGCATCCATTCTCAGGATATAAATGGTTTTCCCTTCGTTTCTGGCCATCAACAGGTCATTTTCCGTGATGGCCATTTTAGAAGTAATTTCCTGAAAGGAAGGGCGCTGTACAGTCGTTTTCGGTGCCGGTCGGTTTTTTGGGGGGAGAAAAGGAGGGCCGGCTCTGTCAACAGTATTCAATGCTTGCATGGGCAGGGATATGTCAATCCTGTCGCTTGCCTCTACATTGACAATAAGTTTTTTCAAGGTATCGGATGCCAGAAGCAGACAATTGATGGTTTCGACATCCGGAGCCAGTTTTTCTTTTCGGAAACAGCCAAGAACCGTTTCCATTTTGTGGGACAGATCCTTGATATTATGCAGACCGATAAAACCCGCCCCGCCCTTGATGGAATGGGCTGCCCGAAAAACCCGGTTTACAAGTTCCGTCTCATAAACGTCTCCAGCCTTTTCCAGTGCCAAAAAATCATTTTCGATAGAAGACAGATGCTCCAGTGCCTCTTCAACAAAAACCTTCAGGAGATCATCTTGGGAGAGCGTCATAACGCATTTTCCTTATTACCAACCAGAATTCTTCCAGCCGCCGGCATCGCAAATTAGCCGGTTGACCCTAATCAAATTGACATGTTAAGTCAACTTCAAAAAGTCCCTGCTGCATCAAATCCTGAGGCGCTTTCAACCCGTCACCAATCGAATTGACTTTATGGCAAATTGTTTTATAGTCGGAAAATGAATTCGTTCCAGCTCATTCTGCCCTATTTCCGAAAGCATCGTCTGACTATTATTGCCGGAATCTTCTGCCTGATTTTAGTGGATTTCCTGCAACTGATCATTCCCCGGATCATCAAATGGGCCATTGACGATTTGACCACGTTTTCCATCAGGCCGAGCGCTCTGATGATATACGCCCTTTATATCCTGGGAATCGCCATCATCATGGGCGGATTCAGGTATCTATGGCGTCGCTGCCTGATCGGCACCTCCCGTGACGTTGAAGAAGGGCTCAGAAACCGGCTTTTTTCCCACCTTCAAACCCTTTCCGCAACTTATTTTGATCAGGTCAAGACCGGCGATCTCATGGCGCATGCCACCAACGACATTCAGCATATCCGAATGGGAGTCGGCATGGGCATGGTGGCCCTGACGGACGCAATCATCATGGGAGCCGCGGCCATTGGATTCATGGCTTATATTCAGGTTCAGCTCACCCTTTATGTGCTGATACCCATGCCGTTTATCGTGATGGGCACCCGGTTTTTCAGCAAAAAAATGCACCAGCGTTATCAGGACGTGCAGGCCGCATTTTCAGATCTTACCGAATCGGTCCGGGAACGCTTTGCCGGGATTCGCATCGTAAAAGCCCATCACAGCGAACCGTTTGAAACGCGTCAAGTGGATGCCGTCTCCAGAGAATATATCCGGCAAAACATCCGGCTGGTTAAAATCACCAGTTCTCTTTTTCCCATGATGATGTTTTTTTCAAACATCAGTCTTGTGATCATCCTTTTTCTGGGTGGCCGTGATACCATCTTGGCCAGGATCACGCCCGGAGATTTTGTAGCCTTTATCAGCTATCTGGGTCTTTTGACCTGGCCCATGATGGCAATGGGCTGGGTGACCAACCTGATTCAGCGCGGCAAGGCTTCCCTGGACCGGATCAACCGGATTATGGAAAGGCTTCCGGACCTTGCCGAAATAACAGACAATAGCGATCAAAAGACGGATGATGGCGGGCAAATATGTTATCCGTCATCCAAAATTGACAACTCGCCATCTAACATCCCGACTTTACGCGCAGAGCTGAAATTTGAACATGTCTGCTTTTCTTACCGGGCGAATCTTCAGCCAGTGCTGGATCGGATAAATTTTACGCTGGCGCCGGGGGCTTTTCTTGGAATTACCGGCCCGCCCGGCAGCGGCAAGAGTACGCTCCTTCACCTGATTCCCAGACTCTATGATGTCACGCAGGGCAGAATCTGCCTGAATGCGGCTGATATCCGGAAACTGCCTCTTTCCGAACTCAGGTCCAAGATAGCCCTCATGCCCCAGGAGCCCTTCCTTTTTGCCGGAACCATCCGGTATAATATTGCTTTTGGCGATCCTCGGCACAGTGATGCGGACATCATTCAAGCTTTGAAAGATGCCGCGCTTAACGAAACCATCCGCTACTTTCCCCATGGACTGGATACGGTTGTGGGAGAAAAAGGCGTCATTCTGTCCGGAGGCCAGAAGCAGCGGATCGCCCTTGCCAGATGCCTGATCCAATCCCCGGCGCTCCTTGTCCTGGATGATCCGATCAGTCAGGTGGATACGGAAACCGGAAATATCATTTTGAAAAACCTTCGAAACAGAGCCGGCGCCGTCACCCTGATCATCGTCTCTCACAGGCTGTCGGCGCTTAAATCCGCCGACATGATTCTGGTTCTGGACCAGGGACGCATCCGCGAATCCGGTACCCATACCGAACTGATGACATCCGATGATTATTATGCCAAAATCTTAGACCTTCAGGAAATCGAAGAGGAACTGGATGCATACGAACGCCGGGATATTTGAAGAAAAAAAGCTTGCGAAATCTTACGACATCAAACTGCTATGGCGAATCTATCCGTTTGTAAAATCCTACCGCCTGCTGCTGTCGTTTTCCATCATCATGGCCATGATGATTACCTTTCTGGATCTGACCCTTCCCTATATCACTAAGATCGCCATCGACCGGTATATTGTTCCCAGGGCCGGCATGGAATCGGCGCATGCCACGGCAACCCGCTATCTCTCCGTGGACATTTCCCGTAAGGACATTAGCGAAATTATCCACCGTTACCCGGAACTTTTTGCGATTTCCGGAACAAAAGCCCGGATAGCATACGACCAGATGAGCAAACTGTCGACCCGGGATATCAAATCGCTCCGTCAGGATGATCTATCCGGAATTTCCATGATTACCGCCGTCTTTTTGGGTATTATTGTCCTTGATTTTCTTCTCAATTTTTCCCAGCAGATGATCATGGAATATACGGGTCAGAAAATCATGCACGATTTTCGGATGAAACTCTTTACCCATATTCAGGATATGCCCGTAAGCTATTTCAACCAGAACCCCGTAGCCCGCCTCGTCACCCGAACCACCAATGATGTTCAGAACATGCAGGAAATGTTTACATCCATCATCGCCTTTGTCTTTAAGGATATGTTCCTGCTCGGCGGCATTGCCGTCATGCTCATCCATATGAACTGGCGTCTGGCCCTGGCCGCTTTCATCGTACTGCCGGTCGTCGGCTTTTTTTCCGTTCATTATTCCAGGCAGGCCAGGGAGGCATTCCGGACGATCCGGACAAAAACCGCTGAAATCAACGCCCATTTTTCCGAAACCATCACCGGCATGAAGGTGATCCAACTGTTTCGCCAGGAAGCCAACAATTATTATAAATTTAAAATAACCAATCACGAATACTATATGGCCGGCATGCGGCAAGTCCATGTGTTTGCCGTATTCATGCCGGTTATTGAGATATTGGGAATCACAGCGGTGGCTATCATCATCTACTACGGCGGCATCCGCGTTCTTTCAGAGCAGATCACCATCGGTGCGCTGGCCGCATTTATCTCCTATATTAAAATGTTTTTCCTTCCCATTCGGGATATCGCAGAGAAATACAATATTCTTCAAAATGCCATGTCTTCCGCGGAAAGGCTTTTTCAGATTCTGGACACCACGGAAAAAGACGCCCCCAGCCGGATGCCTGAAACTGAAGCCATGGGAACACCCCTGACAAACATTTCAACCCTTGCCGCCAATGAAATCGTTTTCAGTTATGGCAAGGATGAACCGGTATTAAAGAACGTGTCCTTTCACATGAATGCCGGCGATACCCTTGCCATTGTCGGCCCGACCGGATCTGGAAAAACCACTCTGATGAACCTGATCACCCGTTTCTACACGCCGGATACTGGACAAATCCTGATCAACGGCAGGAATATCCAGAGCATCGCATCCGATCAACTCCGGTCCAAAATTGCACTGGTTACCCAAGATCCCTTTCTCTTTTCGGAAACCGTCCGGGAGAATATTCTTCATGGCACCACGGAGATTACTGCAACCAAACTTGAGCAGGCGATTACGGCTTCCAATTGCAATGATGTTATTGATAGGCTCCCCCAGGGGCTGGACACCCTTTTGTCCGAAGGCGGCGCCTCCATATCGAGCGGCGAGCGCCAGCTTATATCTATCGCAAGGGCTTTTGCCAGAAATCCGGAGCTGATCATCCTGGATGAGGCCACATCTTATATCGATTCCCAGACCGAGCAGAAAATCCAGAAAGCCCTCGTAAATCTGATGACCGGCAGAACCGCCATCATCATTGCTCACCGGCTGTCCACAGCCCGTCTGGCAAACCAGATACTTGTCATGAAAAAAGGTCGGATCATCGAAGCCGGAACCCACGAAGCACTGATGACACGGAAAGGGTTTTATTATATGCTGAATCGGATGGAAAAAATTCATTGAAGATATGCGAAATGTCAGGTATGGAAAAATCAATTCCTACTAGCAGATGATCAGACCAAGGATACAAGGAGAAGAACCAATGGCAAATCCCGAGGACATGTGGCAGTGTCAGACCGTAAATTGCGGCTATATCTATAACCCGGACAAGGGTGACAAAAAAGGAAAAATTGCAAGGGGCACCCGTTTTGAAGATATTCACGATGACTGGAAGTGCCCCATCTGCGGGGCGGGCAAAAAATGTTTTAAGCCCCTGGCAGGCCCGGGATCCACTCAGGAAGTCAAATGTGATGTGTGAAACAAATAACCCCGGCATGAATATCCGATAAAAAAATGGAAATGGCATTGCATAGCTTTGCAGTAAAAGGAATATTTTTATGGCTCAACGGATGAGTGTTCAGGTTCAAGACGGCAAATTGCGGTCCGATCCTTCCTTTCTTGGTAAAATCGTCGGCACGGTCACCTATGGGGAAGTAGTTTCGGTGCTCCGACAGCAGGATCCGTGGTTTTATGTATCCAACCGGACGGGTCAGTTGACCGGCTGGATACACAGCTCAGCTCTGACCGAAAAGGAAATTGCGCTTCGCGCAGGAGATGCCAATGTTCAGAAAACCGCCAGTCAGCGGGAGATTGCCTTGGCCGGAAAAGGCTTTAATGCAGAAGTTGAAGATGAATATAAAAAAAGTAATCCCAATCTGAATTTTGAATGGGTTGATCGCATGGAGAAATTCATAGTTTCCGATGATGAAATCAGGCAATTTATCAGGGAAGGGAAATTAGCGTCTAAAGGAGGAAACCCATGAAAACATCCGAACGACGCAAATTTCTCCGAAATGCCGTCTGGTGGACAGCCGCTTTCGGCACAGGATCGTTTATATCAACACTTTTTGCAGGCTGCAGAGCCCTTGAAGAAGTCACCCGCGTCGGAGCCGAGCTGGGCACTTCGACCGGCATGATTTCCCGGGAAAGCGCAGACTCCCTGGTTAAAAGCTCAAAAGCTGTCAGCAAATCATTTGAAGACATTACCCCCAAGCAGGAATACTTCATAGGGCGAAGCGTCGGTGCGGTGATTCTTGAAAAGTATCCAGCCGATGCCGATACTGCCGCCAACCTGTATCTGAATCAGGTGGGGCAGACTCTGGCCCGTGCTTCTGATATGCCGGAAACTTTCGGAGGATACCATTTTCTGATCCAGGACTCGCAACAGATCAATGCCCTGGCGGCCCCGGGTGGTCTTGTTTTTGTGACACGCGGCCTTCTCGACTGCTGCAAAAATGAAACAGCCGTTGCCGCGGTGCTGGCTCATGAAATCGGGCATGTTCAGTCCAAGCACGGTTTGCGGGCCATAAAAAAATCTCGGATCACCAACGCACTGGTCACCATCGGCATTGAAAGTGCAAAAGCCTTTGGAGATCAGGAGCTTGCTGATCTGACACGAGATTTTGAGGGAAGCATTAACGATATTTCCCAGACACTGATCAATTCCGGTTATTCCAGAACATACGAATTCGAGGCGGATCAGGCGGCCATAACGATCATGCGCCGGGTTGGGTATGATCCCGCCGGCCTGGTGGAAATGCTTCAGGTCATGCGGCAAAGGCTGGTCCCAGGCCAAGAAGACTTTGCCAGCACCCATCCCAGCCCGGAAAGCCGGATACTTGAAATCAAGGCCACCATCGGGCTTGTCGCACCGGTAAGGGAAGTCAAAGAACGTCAAATACGCTTTGAATCGGCACTGAAAAACATCTGATATGCATTTTTCTCCCGTGGTCCGGAAATTTCTTCATGGACTGGTATCGGGTATGGCCGGCGCAGCCCTGGCTATCGGACTCTGGACTGCAGGCCCACTTGACCGATGGGAAGCCATCACATGGGACTGGCGGGCTAAAATCCTGGCCAGGCCGAGCCAGGCCAGCGCCCAGATCACCCTGATCCTTCTGGACCAGGCCAGCCTGGACTGGGCGCAGAAGGAAAATGGCCTGAGCTGGCCCTGGCCCAGGGAAGTTTACGGCGCCATCACCGCCTATTGTCACCGCTGCGGCGCAAAGTCCTTGTCTTTCGATGTTCTTTTTACCGAGCCTTCCGCTTACGGTGTCCAAGATGATGCCGCACTTGCCAGAGCTTTGGGTGATTATGGAAGCGTGGCAGGCGCGGTTTCAGTTGGCAGGGAAACCGGCAGCCTGAGCACATGGCCAAAAAATGTGCCGGATCCCGTTTTTCCGGTATTTCCTGCTGATATGGTCAGTCGGCAAATCCCCGCTTTTCCGCGAGCTGCTTTCCCGATTCCCGAACTGGCCCGGGCCATGGAAGTGCTGTGCAATACTCAGATGAATCCGGACCCGGACGGTATCTACCGCAAGGCAACCCTGGCAGCCGTGTTTGATGGACGCCTGCTGCCATCCCTGGGCATAGGGGCGTATCTGGCGTCGCACCCGGCTACGACAGTGAGCGCCGGGCACGAAACGCTCTCAGTCGGAGATCGTGTCATTCCCCTTTCAACGGACGGTGCCGCCACCCTCCGGTTCGGCGGACCTGCCGGAACTTACCGCAGCTTCAGCGCGGCCGCAGTGATTCAATCCGAGCTTCAGCTTCGCTCAGGCCGCCCTGCCACCATTGATGATCCGGAAGCGTTGCGGAATAAATACGTGTTTTTCGGATTCACTGCGCCGGGGCTGTTTGACCTTCGGCCCACTCCCGTGGATGGAATCACCCCGGGCGTTGAGATTCAGGCCGCTATCCTGGATAACCTGCTGTCCGGAAGTTTCATCCGCCAGTGCCCGATTGCCGTCTGGGCGGCTGCGGCCATCATATTGGCCCTTGCAGCCGGCATAACCGGATCAGTTTTCAGCAGCCCGCTCGGGCATGTCCTGGCAAGTCTCGTTTTTCTGGCAGCACCGGTCTTTTCGGCGATGGGAGGCTATATTGCGGGCTGGTCCCTGCCCCTGGTGGCCCCGGAAGTTGCAGTCGCCGTGTCACTGACCTTTATTTTTATCATCAATTATGCTACGGAAGGCCGCCAGAAACGCTTTATCCAGAGCGCTTTCAAACAATATTTATCTCCTGCGGTTATCGATCAGCTCATTTTGCATCCCGAGCGGCTGCGGCTTGGCGGGGAGCGGCGAATGCTGTCCATCTTTTTCTCCGATCTTGAAGGATTCACTTCCATCTCCGAAAAACTGGACCCTGAAGCACTGACCACCCTGTTGAATGAATATTTATCGGTCATGACCGATATCATTCATGAAGAGGCAGGGACAGTGGATAAATTCGAAGGAGACGCCATCATTGCTTTCTGGAACGCACCGATCGAGGTCGGCGATCATCCCCTAAGGGTGGTCCGGGCGGCGCTCCGGTGCCAGGAACAACTGGATATTTTAAATCCTCATTTTGAAAAAAGAGCAGGCAGGAATCTTCGCATGCGGATAGGAATTCATACCGGTATGGCGGTTGTGGGCAACCTGGGATCCCACACCCGTTTCGACTACACCATGCTGGGCGATGCCGTCAATCTGGCAGCCCGCCTTGAAGGCGCCAACAAGGCCTTCGGCACTTATGTCATGATCTCCGAAGCCACCCGCCGGGAAACAGCCGCCGCCTTTCCGGTGCGGGAACTTGCCCGTCTGGCTGTTGTCGGCCGCAGGGAACCCGTCACCGTTTATGAACCGATGCTGCCTGATCGCTACGATAACCAAAAGAATACACTGGATATTTTCAACCAGGGACTTCAACTTTTTTATGCCGGTCGTTTTCCGGAAGCAGAAATAATTTTTGCATCCATCGCAGGCCTGGATCCCCCGGCAGATAAGTATTTAGCCCAATGCCGCCTTTACACGGCATCTCCACCGGAAAACTGGGAGGGGGTATGGGTGATGACATCCAAATAGGAATCGGCAGGCAATCAGCCTGTTGATGCGCTTTTGCGTGTCATCAGGCAGGAACGATTTGGATGTCATCAGATTCATAAAGAATGGAGGGGATGTCTTAACCGACAATTTGATATTTTCCTTTTCTTGATCATGATAAAGGAATATATATAGCCGAAATCAAGAATTTCTTCGTGTTGAATCCGTCATGAGGCATAGATCATTGCAATGAATGGCAACAATAAAGAAGGAGGCGGCATGTCAAAATCAAAGGATATCCGAAAGAGCGACAAGAAAAAACCTCAGAAAACAGCTAAAGAAAAGAAACAAGAAAAAATAGAAAAAAACAAGAACAAGGCTTGAACGTAACAAATCTCGGGCGACACCGCATCCATATCGCCCGAGGTTCCTTATTATTCGCTTCGGCTGGTGATTTCAATCAGATGGTATCCGAACTGGGTCTGAACGGGACCATGGACTTTCCCGACTTCTTCACTGAAGACGACTTGATCAAATTCCGCAACCATCTGCCCGGGAGTGAATTCCCCCAACGACCCTCCCTGCTTTCCAGAAGGGCATAATGAATGTTTTTTGGCCATATCGGCAAAATCAGACCCCTTCAAAATCAGATTTTTGATGTCATTGCATTGTTCCTGCGTCTTTACCAGAATGTGACGCGCTGCAGCTTTTCTCATATTTGTCTCCGTTTTTTAAATGATTACAATTGCCATGAATATTTCAGACTTCTTTCAACATGGCATCCTCCCGATTATTGAAGCTGTTGGGTCCAGAAAATTTCGGGTGCACTGAAGTTGTTTCACTGACAAAAAAGTCATCAAAAACTATCTTCCACGTTTATTCAGGAACCAGTCCATAAGCTTGTTGGGGTCAGGGGAAGCTTCTTCTGCGCCGGTTCCCGGTGTTGAGACTGTTGAAGCATCCGGACCGGATGACTCTCGGCTGCGCGCCTGTTTATCCATTTTCTGAGAATCAGCAGGTTCTGCAGTCTTTCCATCTTTTTTATCATTTTTCTGTGGGGGTTTTTCGTCAGCCCGACCCGCAGCCCCGGGTATGGTCGCGATCGGATCAATTGTTACCGATCTGTGCGAAATTAACGCCGGATCTTCGGGTAGCGCCCGACTGGCGTCTTGTCCCTGCGGCAGGATATCCCCCTGGGGAGGAACAGGCGCGCCTTGCCCTGCAGCCGTATCTGCCTTTAATTTCTGCGATTCACTTTCTGGGAGTATCGAGATTGACCGGGAGCCGGACAATGCAGTTGCATCCGGTGCCGATTGAGTCGATGTGTTCTCAGTCGGCACAGAAAGGTGGTTGGGCGATGCCGCTCCTGCGGGGCTGATGCTGTCGTCCCCATGGATGGTGGCAACGCTCTGAGAATGCTTGGTTTCCATCCTCTTGGGCAAGTCCAAGACGCGAACAATGGCCCAGCCGGCGACAACCAAGAACAAAAGAGCCAAGGAAGCGCATGCAACAACCCATTTTACGGAAATACGCGACTGTTTTCCGTCGAGGTCGGCAATGACATTTTTGACAATTTTTTCTGGAATCGGCTTCAGATTGAAGGCAAATCCTGAGCTGAGCGCATTATCACAGATGATGTTGATTTTTCGCGGAATACCCTGCGACTGATTTACAATGAATCTCATCGCCGCACTAGTAAAAATGGTTGTTTCCTTATCCTGCATTCCGGCCCTGACCAGTCGATGCCTGATGTAACTGAAGCTTTCATCTGGAGTCAACTCATCGATTCTGATCCGGACGCCGATATTCTGCTGGATATGCTTGAGCTCAGGCAACTTCAGTTTTTTTCCCAGCTCCGTTTGACCGACGAGAACAATTTGCAGGAGTTTGTCCTGAGAAGCGTCCAGGTTAAACAGCATTTCAAAATCTTCCAGCGTGTTGATCGACATATTTTGCGCTTCATCGATCACCAGAACAACAGTGCGCCCCTGTTTTTGCTCTTCACTCAGAAACCGGTAAAACCCGTGAACCTGTTCGGCAGCATCTTCTGAGCCCGTTTCAAGGCCAAGCTCTTTGTAGAGCATATTCATCAGATCGGCAAAGGTTACACGGGAATCCAGAACGGAAATCATCCTGATTTTAAGTTTCCGGCAATGTTCCTGAAAAGTGCGAACAATGGTGGTCTTTCCAACACCGACGGCGCCGGTAAGGATGGTGAGACCACTGCGCTCCGCAACACCCTGAACCATTAACCCCAGAGCCTCTTTGTGGCTTGGGCTCAGATAGAGAAATTCTGGGTCCGGCGTGATATGGAAGGGTACTTCATTAAGTCCGTAATATTTCAGATACATAAGATGAAGCTACCGTTTCGAATGCCATTTCGCCATGGAAACATCCCGGGCATTTTTATTAAAGTTGCCAAAATCTACAAGGATTCCTTGACCACGCGCCAGACCGGATTCTCCCCCGGAGATTGTTTGTTTGAATCGGCAGCGGGTTTTCCCAGATACTTCCGGACACAACTGTATTGTTCCCAGCCTTTCAACGAATAATTAAAGTCTACGAATTTCCATTTGGGATGACCATGTTGCGTCAACCAGGGCATATTTTCCGCAACCAGCTTGGCAAATTTCCCCACAGAATCACAATTCGTGGTTTTATAATCATAGGAAACCAGGACCGCTTTGACAGCGGCTGTTTTAACCGCCTGTTTCTGCCATCGATACGTATTCTGGGGAATCTCCCCCTGAGGATAGAATTCCAGGATATTCTTGTGCGTAATGGGGATCAGCTCCAATCCGTCCTTTTCGCTCACATCATCTGCAAACAATTTCACCGGGTACCCGGCCACATAAAACATGGCATCGATTTTTCCAGCCTTTAACTGGGATAGTGCCTCTTCTCTGCCGATGGTGAGCATTTCCTGCGGAACGATTTCAGTTATCTCGAATAAGAGTTTGGCAGTGAGATAAGTACCGCTTCCTTCTTCCCCAACCGCCACTCTTTTATCTGCCAATCCGTCAAAATCATTGATTCCGCTCCGACCCAACAGGTGGATTTCTTCATTGTATAAAGGAAAAACCATTTTTATTTTCTTGGCGATCCGTTTGAGTTCGAGGTCTGACTGTATTTTTCCGACAAAGGCGAGCACATCCGATTGAACGATTCCCAATTGAATGCCGGGTCTTTTGTAAACGGCGTTGATATTCTCAATAGAACCATTGGACGGATATACGTTTAAAGAAATTCCCTTAGTTGCCATCAGTTCCTTTAAATTCAGTCCGAATTGGTAATATGTGCCTTTCTCGCCTCCAGTGATGATCCCCAAATCAGCCGCGATGCACCCATTTAAGAGTATCCCGCTAATCACTAAAATTAAAATAAATACCTTGAATATGTAACGCATGGCACACCTCCCCAACGGTTTAATCCGGATTGGCAATTCATTCGGAAAATTTTGTATCCTGTATGATATTTCAAGATAACTTGTCAATTTGTTTTACTTGCAATAAACGGCAGAATTCAAAAATGTTGAATGAAATGAAGCGCCGGAAAGCGGCAAGCCTCGTTCCGCCCTTGCCTTTGATTCATATTTGTGGCAATGGTATAAATCACTTACATAATCTACACATACAGAGATAATTTCCTCCGAACACAAGAACAAGAAAATCCTGATATGGCAGTCTTCATGACAACACATAGCGGTCGATTCTAACATGTCATTTGATCTGGTTTCGCCGTTTATTCCCAGGGGTGATCAGCCGCAGGCGATCGATCTGCTCTGCCGGCACCTTCTTTCCGGCAGCAAGCACCACGTTCTGCTGGGTGTAACCGGATCCGGCAAGACATTTACCATGGCACAGGTCATTGCCAGACTGGGCAGGCCAAGCTTGGTCATCGCCCCCAACAAGACGCTGGCCGCCCAGCTTTACAGTGAATTCCGGTCGCTGTTCCCGAATAACGCCGTTGAATATTTTGTCAGCTATTACGATTACTACCAGCCCGAAGCTTATATTCCTACCAGCGACACTTATATTCAGAAAGATTCCTCAATCAATGAAACGATCGACAAGATGCGCCATTCCGCCACCATGTCTGTCCTGACGCGACGGGATGTCCTGGTTGTTGCCAGCGTATCCTGCATCTATGGACTGGGAGCGCCAGAGGATTATCTGGCCATGCGGGTATCCATTGAATGCGGAACGGAAATGCCAAGGGACGCATTCCTGCGGAACCTCGTGGCCATTCAATATGAGAGAAACGACATGGATTTTCACCGGGGAGCGTTTCGCGTCCGCGGAGACCGGGTGGAGATATTTCCCGCCTATGAGGAGGATAAAGCCATCCGTGTGGAGTTTTTCGGAGATGAAATTGACGGCATCTATGAAATCGATCCGCTGAGAGGCACGGTTATCAGGAAACTGAACCATACGGCCATCTTTCCCGCCAGTCATTATGTCACCCGGAAAACCACGCTTCAGCGGGCAATCGATTCCATTCTGGCGGAACTCAAAGAGCAGGTCGCGTTATTCCGCCAAGAAAACAAGTTGATCGAGGCCCAGCGGATCGAGGAAAGAACCCATTATGATATCGAAATGATGATGGAAATCGGGTACTGTAACGGGATTGAAAATTATTCCCGGCATCTGACAGGCAGACTTGCCGGAGACCCCCCGCCCACCCTTCTGGATTATTTTCCGGAGGATTATCTGGTTTTTTTTGATGAAAGCCATATCGCCGTTCCGCAAATTCGAGCCATGTATCAGGGCGACCGGTCCAGAAAAAACACCCTGGTTCAGTATGGATTCCGGCTGCCGTCAGCTCTGGACAACCGGCCCCTGAAATTTGAGGAATCCGAAGAGCGGATTCATCAGGTGATTTATGTTTCCGCGACCCCTGCGGACTATGAAATTGAAAAAGGCAGAAACGCCCTGGTGGAGCAGATTGTCCGGCCCACCGGACTCATAGATCCCGAAATTGAAGTTCGAAGCGCCCTGTATCAGGTGGACGATCTTTTAGAGGAAATCGGAAAACGCACCCGACTCAAGGAACGGGTGCTGGTCACCACCCTGACCAAACGGATGGCTGAAGACCTGACAGAATACTATACGGATACAGGCATCCGGGTGCGCTATCTGCATTCGGATATTTCCACCCTGGAGCGGATGGATATCATCCGGGACCTTCGGCTGGGGGAATTTGACGTTCTTGTTGGCATCAATTTGTTGCGGGAAGGGCTGGACATCCCCGAAGTATCGCTGGTGGCGGTTTTGGATGCGGATAAGGAAGGATTCCTGCGTTCCACGCGTTCCCTGATTCAGACCTGCGGAAGAGCCGCCAGAAATCTTCATGGCAAAGTCATTCTTTATGCCGACAAGATCACCGATTCCATGCGCCGCGCAATGGATGAGACACTGCGCCGCCGCGAAATCCAGACGGCTTATAACCAGACGCACCACATCATTCCTGAAACCATCACCAAAGAAATCACCGCCATGTTTGAAACCGTTTCTGACTCAACCAGGGCTGTCAGAAACAAAACAGCCGAATCCGTAAAGCCGTTTCGCTCTCTGGATGAGTTGGACGGTATCATCGCTGCGATGGAAAACGAAATGGAAGCCGCGGCAAAAGCACTGGATTTTGAACGGGCAACCATGTTCAGAGATCACATTAAAGAACTTCGCAAACAAGCTGTTTTCACGGGGTAACCGGCTATATTCCTCAAAAAGTTTTTAGATGACGGTTTCAGATGCGAAATATTCCATTTTAAATCATTTTCAGTGTAATCTTTCAACAGCATCGACGATCGTTGCCCTACATACAGGCAACCAAAAATGGAAACTGCCGAATGAACTGGCGTTCACAAAATGTTATGAAATATATCCGGTTTTTCAGCGATTCCGGTTCACTCATCGATGTTTTGAAATATCTGATCGTCATGCTCGCCGGCATCTGGCTGATCAGCGTCGGAACCGAAAAACTCGGTTACAACTGGCAGTGGTACCGTGTTCCCAGATATATATTCACTTTTGAGGGCCGGCATCTGGTCGCAGGCCCCCTGATCCATGGTCTGATGGTCACATTTCAGATTTGCAGCATCAGCATGCTGTTTTCCTTTGTCATCGGGTTGACTGCGGCCTTGTTCAGATTGTCCGATTCTCAAGCTGCCCGCATACTGGCACGCTGCTATCTGGAGATGATCCGCAACACACCGCTGGTGGTTCAGCTTTTTTTTATCTATTTTGTCCTTGGCCCGGTTCTGGGGATCGAACGCTTTTTATCCGCCGTGCTGGCCCTCAGCCTTTTTGAAGGCGCCTATGCCTCGGAAATTTTTCGGGGCGGAATCGTCTCCATTCAAAAGGGTCAATGGGAAGCCGCTTACAGCCTGGGACTTGGCAGCTTTGACACCTATCGCTGCATCATTCTGCCCCAGGCTTTTCGCCGTATTCTGCCGCCCCTGACCAGTCAGGGAATATCCCTGATCAAGGACTCTGCTCTGGTCAGCATCATCGCTGTTTACGATCTGACCATGCAGGGCCAAGTCATTATCGCTGAAACCTTCCTGACTTTCGAGCTCTGGTTTACGATAGCCGCCATTTACCTGGCCGTTACCCTGACGCTCTCGTTTCTGGTCAATCTTCTGGAAAAACGCATCAGCGTTCAGTCATAGCCTCAAGGAGGACCGTTTCACATGCAGGACAAGGAGTTTGAGAACAGGAAATCTTCCGACATCATCACCGTGGACAGAATCAGCAAGACGTTTTCCAGCGGCGTTGTGGCCCTGAATGAGTTCACCACGCATATTCGAAGAAGCGAAGTGGTTGTGGTCATCGGCCCTTCGGGATCGGGCAAATCCACATTCCTACGCTGCCTGAACGGTCTAGAGGATATCGACAGCGGAAGCATTGTGATTGACGGCATTCCGCTGGACGACAACAAGAAAAACAGGCAGGAGATTCGAAAAGAAGTCGGCATGGTTTTTCAGCAGTTCAATCTTTTTCCGCACATGACCGTCCGCGACAACATCAATCTTGCCCAGCAACTGGTTCGAAAAAAATCAAAGGCAGACGCCACGGAAATGACAATGGATCTCTTGCGCAAAGTCAACATCACGGAGAAAGCCGATGCCTTTCCGGCCCAATTGAGCGGCGGCCAGCAGCAGCGGGTTGCCATTGCGCGCGCCCTTGCCATGATGCCGAAGGTCATGCTCTTTGACGAAGCCACCAGCGCCCTGGATCCCGAGATGATCGGCGAGGTGCTGGATGTCATGAAAAAGCTTGCCAGAGAAGGAATGACCATGGTTGTGGTCACGCATGAAATGGGCTTTGCCCGCGAGGTAAGCGACTGGGTTATTTTTATGGAAAACGGTAAAATCGTGGAGGCGGGTAAACCGGAATATTTTTTCAATCATCCTCTGGAGGAAAGGACACGGGCCTTTCTCAGTCAGATTCTGACTTGATTTGCACCTGAAGGGAAATCCGTTCCGATAATTTCCGGATATCGACATGAAAAAATGGGTAACTACCGAGGTATTCGGAATTCGACTCCTGAATTCTGAATACCTCAGTAGTTGTTACAAGAGGTTGTATTTTGAAAAAGAGGCTGAAATTTACGCTGCTGGATGCTATCATTCTGATGGCTGTCGTTGTTCTCCTTGGCCATATCGGCTACCGGATAACCATCGGGATGCATTACAGGTGGAACTGGAGCGCCATTCCCCAATATCTGTTCTACATTGACGCAAATGGCAACTGGAAGGCGAATCTTTTGATGCAGGGCTTTTTTACGACAATTCGCCTCAGCATCTGGGCAACACTGATCGCCTCGATTCTTGGAACAGTTGCGGGCTTTTTCCGAATCAGCAAGAGCTTGTTCAAGCGTCTTCTGGGTAGAACCTTTGTTGAGCTGATTCGAAACACGCCCCCGCTGGTGCTGATTTTTATTTTCTATTTTTTCGTCAGCGGTCAGATCATGCCGCTTCTGGGCGTTGATGACTTTGTGGGAAACGCCTCTGAACGCATACAAGGCATTATGACAATTTTATTTGCACCGCCGCGGTTTTTCTCTGCTTTTATTTCCGCAACCGTTACTGTTGCAATTTTCGAGGCAGCCTATATTACTGAAATCGTTCGCGCCGGCATTCAGTCCATCGATAGAGGTCAGTTTGATGCATGTCACGTTCTGGGATTGTCCTGGCGGCAAACAATGCAGCACGTCATCCTGCCTCAGGCCATACAGAGGATTCTTCCCCCCCTGGCCGGTCAATTTATCTCCACAATCAAGGACTCCGCCATTGTCTCGGTGATATCGATCCCCGAGCTCTGCTTTCAAGGAATGGAGCTGATGGCCGCCACTTACCTGACATTTGAATGCTGGATAACCATCACGGCCTTGTACCTGATATTGACCCTCAGCCTGTCGCTGGCGGTGGAGCGTCTTGAAATATTCATGGGAAGGACAACTGCCTGAAACTATTAACACCCAAAGGAGGGAGCATGAGCATCAAACCATCACAATCCATTATCGCACTATTACTGCTCATCGGCTTGGTTTCACCGGCGCTTGCCGGAGACATACAGAGCAAGCTCGTCGCAGAAAGCACCATCGAACAGGTAATGAAACGCGGTGTGCTGAAAGTGGGAATGTCCACATTCGTTCCCTGGGCCATGAATGACAAAAACGGCCAACTCGTCGGCTTTGAAATCGATGTCGCCAAAAGACTTGCCGCAGATCTCGGCGTCAAGGTCGAATTTATTCCAACCAAATGGGCCGGCATCATTCCGGCACTTCTGACCGGTAAATTCGATGTAATCATCGGCGGGATGACAGTTCAACCGAACCGGAACCAGAAGGTCAATTTCAGCATTCCCTATGATTACACCGGTCAGGCCATTGTCGCCAATAAACAACTGGCGGCCGGATTCAAGAGCCTGGAAGACTTCAACAAACCGGATGTGACAATAGCGGCAAGATTAGGCTCCTCTTCTGTTGCCGCGGCCAAACAGTACATGCCCAAAGCAAAGCTGTCTCTCTTTGACGATGAATCCCAGGCATACCAGGAAGTAATCAACGGCAGAGCCCACGCGATGGTGGGTTCGGCCCCGACACCGGCATTCCAGGCTCTGAAATATCCGGAAAACCTTTTCATCCCCATCGAAGGGACGTTTACCAAAGAGCCAATCGGTTTTGCAGTCCGAAAAGGCGACTATGACACCATCAATTATTTCAACAACTGGATTACCGTTGTTGCAGCAGAAGGCTGGCTGAAAGAAATCAAACACTACTGGTTCGAAACCAAAGACTGGGAGTCCTCCATTCAGTAATCCGATTTAATCGGCCATGCCTGAGATTCAGCCAGCTTCCGTTCACTGGCCGGGAAGCCGGCTGCAAAACAGCAACCAAACTTGCATGAATTTCTGCGCTGATCCGGGTTACAACGCGGGGCCTGCCGCCGCAAGACTTTCATCCTTCATCGTCAGGATTGTGATGACATAGTAACCAATGGGAACTCCCACAACCATTCCCCAGATGCCGAAAAACCTTTCTCCGACCAGCAGCAGAATCAATACCAGGATCGGGTGGACATGCAACACATTCCCCGTGATTTTCGGATTGAGCACATAAGCCTCAAAAGCGTGAACAATGGCGATCAGAACAATGAGTTTAAAGGCCGTTATGAGCCCGCCGGTCTGAATGCCGAATATCAGAATCGGGACGGAGCTTATAAAGGTTCCCAAAATGGGAATAAACCCGCAGAGAAAAACGATGGTCATGATCAGCGCAATATTCGGCACTTCAAAGAACCAGATACCGGCTGCGGTGAGCAGCGTATTGCAGACGGCGATAATGGCCTGGGCGGTAAAGGCCTTTCCCAAAACGTCGGCAAACGCTTGAAGATGGGGGGATGCTCCCAGATAAAAGGAACGGATCCGGCTTTTTTCCAGTTCTTTCATCTTACCTGCGATTCTCTGCCAGTCCATAACGAGGATGAAGGAAAAAATAATGGCCAGGATCAGCGTAAACAGGATCTCCCAGCAGAATTTGACAAGATGAAGAAGGGTTTCAAGAACACGCGGCAGGGCCGCTTTTACCGCCCTTGCTGATTCAGATTTCAGGACATCCATCATCGCGGTATATTCGTCGGAATCAATTATTTTCTGGGCTTTTTCTTCTCCCACCACCTTTACAACAATGCTTTCAACAAACCCGTTGATCTTCTCCCGGGTCTGCTGATCGCCGCTGCCGGTAAAATCCTTTACAATTCGGTTGGACTCAAGAACGAGTTTGGGCACGATCCAGGTGCTTGCCGCCCCCAACAGCGCAACAAACAACAAAAAAATAACCACCGTTGCCACCCTGTAGTTCATTTCCAGACGGTTCACTGCCCACTGAATGACGATCTTGGTGCTGTAAGTGATCAGGAACGTTTCGAATATCAGCAGAAAAAATGGCTTCAACAGGTAAAAAAGGCCGATGAGAATCGCCCATAAAGCCATTTTTTCCCAGTTGTTCATAAACAATTTCTTGACGCCGGAACCTTCAAGCATTCCCAACTCCTTCATAATGTTTGTCAATAATGAATAGTGTTTTTCGTATCATTGCAGATTCATATAATCAAGTATTAAGATGGTCCGTTAGAAGTCAGAATGCAACTTCCCCAAATAATGCCATTGCCCGACGCGGTCATAACAAAGGATGAAAACGGATCTCAGTTTCATATATAATTGGGTCGAGATTCGGACAAGATCCCCTTCAGCTCCTATTTTTAGTATCACCACAGCATACCGCCGTTATATGCATACTGGTACAAGGCAGTCATATTCACGAAAATTTGATGAATGGTTTAAGGCTCCATTATTTTGAACTCCGCAGGTTTATATTGCATTATTGAAATATATTTACCGATTAATAGACATAATTGTATTCATATGAGTATTTTCTTAAAGTTGTTTTTCAGAAAAATAATTTCATTTTTATGACAATTATGAATTTTTAAAAGCTCATTTATTACATATATGCAATAAATGAACTTTCGACAACCATCCGATATCAGACGATATATTTTATGTTATTGAATTTACTTATTTTAAACATTCAAACGGATATGGCACTTCATTTGCAATCAACATTTGAATTTAGCCGTTGTACCAGTTTGCATCATAGAAATTAATTATCGGGAGAAAAGATGAAGAAAAAAATTTGGTTTACCGCGATTGTTTCCGGTATGATTGGATTATCCCCGCTGCTCGCAGATGCGGCCGAAACCGCACCCGTGGATTCGGGAACTACGGCATGGATGCTGACATCAACCGCCCTTGTGCTGCTGATGGTCCCGGGCCTTGCGATGTTCTACGGAGGGCTGGTAAGAACCAAGAACGTGCTCAGCACAATGATGCACAGCTTCGTGGCCATGGCGGTTATTGGTGTCCTCTGGGTCGTCTGCGGTTACAGCATTGCATTCGGATCCAATATTCTGGGAGGTTTTGCCGGCTGGAACAGCGACTATTTTTTCCTGAAAGGTATTGATGACACGATTGTAAAGGGTGTTCCGGAATACGTGCTGGCCATGTTCCAGGGAAAATTTGCGATCATTGCGCCGGCGCTGATCAGCGGAGCCCTGGCCGAACGGGTGTATTTTCGGGGATATATCGCGTTCATCGTCCTGTGGATGCTTTTTATTTACTGTCCATTGTGCCATTGGGTCTGGGCCTCTGACGGATGGCTTTTCAATGCCGGTGCCTCTGGTGTCATCGATCTTGCAGGCGGTCTGGTAATTCACGTATCCGCCGGTTTCAGCGCTCTGATAGTTGCCATTTTTCTTGGCCCCCGCAAAGGCTATCCCAAAACCCCCATGGCGCCGAACAATCTTGTCATGACGCTGACCGGAGCGGGACTCCTTTGGGTCGGCTGGTTTGGATTCAATGCCGGCTCAACGGTTCACAGCGGTCTGGATACGGCCAGGGCGCTGACCATGACCCAGGTTTCCGCGGCCAGCGGCGCCCTGACCTGGCTACTCATCGAAGCCATCAAGTATAGAAAAGCCACGGCCCTGGGATTTGCTTCCGGAATACTGGCCGGTCTTGTCGCAATCACTCCGGCTGCCGGCGTGGTTTTGCCCTCCGGCGCCATTGTGCTGGGCGCCCTTTCCTCCATTGTCTGCTTTTACGCACTGGTTGCCAAATCCAAGATCGGCTATGACGACAGCCTGGACTGTTTCGGAATACACGGTGTTGGTAGCGGCCTGGGGGTAATCCTGCTCTCTTTTTTCATCAGAGACAGTTGGATGCAGGGCGCCGCAACCGCCGCCGGAAAGACGTGGACAATCTGGAACCAACTGGGGATTCAGTTAATAGGTATTGGTGCTACCATCCTGTTTGCCGTGGCAGGCACCCTTTTAATCTGCTGGCTTGTGGAGAAAACCGTTGGTTTCCGCATTGCCTTGGAATCTGAGATGGCCGGCCTCGACCGGGCCATCCATGGAGAACAAGGCTACGGCTATATGCAGGAATATTGATATTAGATTTATGCACCGCGCTGACACAGGCGGTGCTTTCCGCTGTCAGGCAATAAAAGCGGGAGAAAGGGTCAGGGGCGTTTTTCTCCCAAAATCAATTTTATCAAAACCCGGGTGATCCACCTTGACGGAATGCGGGAAGCGGCGTATCCGATGGTTCCGATCATGATAAAGAGAATAGCCCGGGTCCCGTTTCCCTTATCCGACAACTCGGCAAGCGGCGTTAGATAATATGCGGCAATAAAACCGATCAGGACCTGCCAGGCGTCGGGTGAAAACAGAATATAAAAAATGATGTAGCGAAGCGTCAACTGTCTTTTGCTCAAGTGTTCTCCCGGGGTATTGGGTTGAAATAAACGATATCAATCTATACCAGTTTGCGAGCATTCAGGCAATTCTCAGATTATTAGCCCGTCTATCTATCCATTATTAATGTTTTTTTCACAAGTGAATCTCCTCGGTTTTTGCAGCATCGGAAAGACTCCCGAAGGGGGGGGGTATATTCCCATACTTTCCATAAAATTATTTTCTGCCTGTAATTCAGAACAAAATCCACACGGTATTTGCATTCCCACTTAACATGCGGTAAAATCATTCCGTGACGGTGACAGGTTCGTCCTGCTTTCATACCGAGCCAGAGTTGCAAAAGTCCATCATCGTCATTCCAATTGGTTACAGACCGGCCTCCGCCGGTGTGGTGTTTTAAGTAAGTTTTGAAAATTACACCATCAATTAACCACTGTTCCGGAGGGGTACCCTGTCATTTTTCACTGGATCAATAGTGCATTTCCGTAACCCTCACCAAAGATGTCGGGTAAAGATCAGTATTTTGCGTACGTAATTTTATTGAGAATAAAAGCTAATCCCCTCACAAAATATTAAAAAAACAACGTAATGAGCAATGCGCGATGATGACATCTTTTAACATTTAATTGGATCTTGCCATGTACTTAACAACTCGCGGAACATTATTGCTTCAAACCCGACCTTCATCGCCCGTGGCGGATAAAATGAACCAGGTTCTGGATGGCTTTGTTAAAAATGCCCACCATGAAAAAATGACCGCGCTATATCAGAAAGCACCCGTCATTCTTTTAAAAAACATACCGCAGGATGCAGGACAAAAAATCACCGCAATGCTCACAGATGTCGGTGCATCTGTCAGCTTCTTGGTTGAGCCGGCCCCGATACGTCAGCCGGAGGTCATTCCCGAACAATCCCTCCCAGCAGAAACTGGTTTTTATTCAGAACCCGTACAAGAAGAATCCGATCCCGTTCATACAACAGAAAAGAATCAAACGGGTCTGCTGCAGCAAATCGAAGCGGTCAACAAAGAGCTCTGGCTGATTCTATCGATCATCTTTATTTTAGGCGTAATGAACTATCTGGTTTCATCGACGCGAATCATGATGGGCTTATTTGTCCTTCCAACCATTTTTTCAGCCTATTTTTATGGCCGCCGTCATGCCACACTGACATCCATCGCCTGCATTCTGATCGTAATCCTGTTTGCCTACTATCATCCCACATGTTTGACGGTTACCGGCAATATAAAGGAACTGGGCGGCCCCTGGTACGATATATTCAGTTGGGCCACTACGTTGATGGTGACATCATATGCGATCGGGACACTTCATGAGCGCAGCCAACAGCAGGTTCATGAGCTGCGGCGAACATATCAGGGCCTGATCATCATCCTGCGTCAATTTTTGTCAAAAGACAAATATACGGAAAATCACTGTTACCGGGTATCCATTTACGCCGCCAAGATAGCCGCATATATGAGAATGAATGAATCCCAAATTGAAGACATCCGGTCCGCAGCACTGCTTCACGATCTTGGAAAGCTTGATATCAGCCGGGAGATTCTTTACAAAGCGGCCCGTTTGAACAAAGCGGAATATGACGGTATAAAAAAACATGTCAATAAAGGTGCTGAAATGTTGACTGTTGCGGATACACCCCTGAACAGAATCATCCCTATTGTTTTATCCCATCATGAGCATCACGATGGTTCGGGTTATTTGGGCGCGATCGGTAATGATATCCCCATTGAAGCTAGGATTATTGCTGTCGCGGATGTTTATGACGCACTGGCCAGTGACCGTCCCTACCGGAAGGCGCTGCCCCCGATCGAAGTAAGGGATCAAATTATCAAAGGAAGGGGTACCCAGTTTGATCCCATGGTCGTTGATGCTTTTTTGAAAGCGTTCCAAAAAGGCGAAATGGAAATACCGGGCATTGTCCTGTAGGTAGACGTCTTTCCGTGCAACTGTTAGATAAAATTGTTCAAGGAGTGATTGACGATGACCACCCTGCTGTTTTCGCCGCTGCGTCTTCGGGAACTGGAATTTAAAAACCGGATATTTGTATCTCCGATGTGCCAGTATTCCAGCATTGACGGTATGCCAACGGATTGGCACCTGGTGCATCTGGGCAGCCGCGCCGTAGGCGGCGCCGCACTGGTGATGACCGAGGCAACGGCGGTTGTCCCGGAAGGCCGGATTACGCACCATGACACCGGCATCTGGACGGACGCGCACGCTGCGGCTTTTCAGCGCATTGCCGCTTTTATCAGCGACCAGGGCGCGGTTCCCGGGATGCAGATCGCGCATGCCGGCCGCAAGGCATCCACGGAAAGGCCCTGGCTTGGGGGAAATCCGTTAAAACCCGGTGACGGCGGATGGCAGCCCCTGGCGCCAAGCCCCGTTTGCTTTGCCGCAAATTACAATATGCCGCGGGAACTCTCCCCTGCAGAGATCGGCGAATTGGTGGAACGCTTTAAAGAGGCTGCCGAACGCGCGCTGACTGCTGACTTCAAGGTTATCGAAATCCACATGGCGCATGGCTATCTGCTGCACTCATTCCTTTCGCCGCTGTCCAACCAACGCAAGGATGCGTTCGGCGCAAATTTCGAGGGCCGCACCAGATTCCCGCTGCAGGTCGCAGAAGCCGTCCGAAAGGTTTGGCCGGCGTCTCTGCCGGTCTTTGTCCGCATCTCCGCAACGGATTGGGCGCAAGGCGGATGGGATATTGAACAGTCCGTCAGGTTCTGCCATAAACTGCGCGATATCGGTATCGACTTGATCGATTGTTCCAGCGGCGGCCTGGTTTCGGATGCAAAAATCCCCGCCGGCCCCGGATTTCAGGTGCCTTTTGCAGCCGCCATCCGCCGGGAGGTGAAAATCCCCACGGGAGCCGTCGGACTGATCACAAGTCCCCATCAGGCCGAACAGACGCTGGTCTGCGGAAATGCCGATGCGGTGTTTCTGGCAAGACAGATGCTTCGGGATCCCTACTGGCCGCTTCATGCCGCTCGATTTCTTGTCGCAGACGTTCCCTGGCCCGATCCGTATGCACGTGCCAAGCAATGAAAAACGTAAATCTCCATTTTTCAGCGGGAGGTGCATCATGAATATTTTGAAAGAAGTTCTGAAACATGAGGTTTTCCCGGCCCTGGGTTGTACGGAGCCGATCGCCGTTGCTTTTGCCGCTAGCATCGCAGGCAGTCAGGCAGAAGGCGCGATTCAGGAAATCCGAATCGTTGTGGATCCCGGCGTCTTCAAAAACGGTTTTGCCGTCACCGTCCCCAATACCGGGGGTGAAAAAGGCAATCTGATCGCAGGCGTTCTGGGCGCTCTGATTAAAAAACCGGATTTGAAGATGGAGATCCTGAAAGGGGCCGATGCGGAGGCGCTGACTCATGCCAAGGCACTGATGGCGGAGAAAAAAACCGGGATCGGTTTTGACCCGACCAAAACAGATCTTTATGTCGATGTGACCGTGAAAACAGATCGGGGCTCTGCCCGGGCTGTCATGGAAGGCTCCCATACGAATCTGGTTCTTGTGGAAAAGAACGGGCAATCGATATTTACCAAGGATGAAACTGAAAAAAGCGCCGGCGGGAAGGCCTATAAACCGAATTTAAGGCAGATGACCATTGGTGATTTTGTGGATCTTGTGGAACAGATGGACGATGAAGACTGCCGCGAAATCCGGCGCGGCGTTGACATGAACCTTGAAATCGCCGAAGTCGGCCAAAAGCTTCATAAAGTGGGTTATTACATTTCCGATCTGATGCATAAGGGTTTTCTTCTGGAAGATGTGTTTTCCGCCATCAAAATCCTGACCGCCTCTGCCGCGGATGCCCGGATGGCGGGCCTGAGCTATCCGGTGATGTCCAGCGGCGGCAGTGGGAACCAGGGAATTGTGGCGATTCTGGTTCCCTGGAAGGTCGGCGAATTTTTTCACATCGAAGAAGCGAGGATTATTCAGAGCATCGCACTTTCGCACTTGATCAACAGCTATATCAAATGCTTTACCGGAGACCTGTCTCCGCTTTGCGGCTGCGCGATTGCGGCCGGGGTCGGCGCGGCCGTGGCCATCGTGTACCAGCAGCAGGGAAAAGACATGGAGAAGATCACGCTGGCCGTCAACAACCTGATCAGCGATCTGGGGGGAATGCTCTGTGACGGCGCCAAGGGCGGCTGCGCCCTGAAAGTGGCCAGCTCGACGGACTCGGCCATCCGCGCAGCCTACATGGCCATGAACGGCCACGGCATTACGCAGACCGAAGGGTTTATCGGAAGAACCGCGGAGGAAACCATCTGGAATCTGACGGCCATCAGCAAACTGGGCATGGCCAAGGTCGATGATACGATGCTGGGCATCATGATCGACAAAACATCCTAAAGCCCCAGAAATGCTTTCTGCACGACATTGCTTTCAAGGAGTTCTTTTCCCGTGCCTTCCTGAACGATTTTTCCGGTCTGAAGGATATATCCGCGATCGGCGATACCTAAGGCTTCGCGAACGTTCTGCTCAACGAGTAAAATGGTCATGCCTTCATTTTTGAGCTTCACAACCGTATCCAGCAGCTCGTCCACCAGTCGCGGCGCAAGGCCCAGAGACGGCTCATCGAGCATGAGGATCCGGGGATTACTCATCAGCCCCCTTCCAACAGCCACCATCTGCTGCTCACCGCCGGAAAGGGTGGAGACGGCCTGGTTGCTTCTTTCCTTCAGCCTCGGGAACATGGCATACACGTAGGCCAGATTCTCCCGGATGCGCTTGGGATCTTTTAAGGTGTATGCGCCCAGCAGCAGGTTGTCCGCAACCGACAGGGGTTTAAAGAGCATTTTTTCCTCGGGCACATAGACGATTCCTTTCCGGACGATGGTTTCGGTGCTCAGATGATGAACGGGCTGTCCCTGAAAAAGGATCTCGCCATGAAATATCCTCTGGGCTCCCATGATGGCCCGCAGCAGCGTGGATTTACCGGAGCCGTTTGCCCCGACCACACAGACGGTCTGGCCCGCATTCACGCAAAGGCTGATATCGTGAACAACCGGCAGGCCGGAATACCGCACCTTGATGTGCTTGAGTTCCAGTACGGGCGGCATCAGGCATGCTCCCTTGCATAGCGCTCGCCAAGATAGGCCTTGATCACGTTCGGATCCTTGACCACGAGCCCGGGATCGCCTTCTGCGATTTTCTGGCCGTAGTCCAGAACCACGACCCGCTGGCTGAGATTCATCACCATTTCCATCACATGCTCGATCAGCATGACCGTAACCCCCATCCGGGAGTGTATCCGGTGGATGGTTTCGGTGATTGCCTCGATCTCGCTGGGATTGAGTCCTGCGGCGACTTCATCCAGGAGAAGCAGTTTTGGCCGCGTGCCAAGGGCTGTGGCCAGGGCCACCCGTTTCTGTGCCGCCACCGGCAGCTCGCTGACCAGGAATCCGCCAAGATCTGACAGCTCCATCTCCTCTAAAATCCGCGCGGCTTCGGCCTTTGCCCGCATCCGGGATGCGGTGTGCAGGAAGCAGCCGACCATGATATTTTCAAGGACATTCAAATCGCCGGACGCCACCATGATCTGAAAGGTCCTGGCCAGCCCGAGTCTTGCGATTTCATGAGATGCCAGCCGGGAAATGTTCTTTCCATTAAAATGGATGGTTCCCGAATCAATCGGGTGAAGCCCCGCAATGCAGTTAAAGAGCGTGGTCTTTCCGGCGCCGTTCGGGCCGATCAGCCCCAGGAGTTCTCCCTCCAAAACCTGAAAAGATATGGCATTGTTGGCCGTCAGCCCCCCGAACCGTTTTGTGAGATTATCGACTTCCAGCAGCGCCATCAGTTTTTTCTCCTGCGCCTTGCCTTTTCCACCATTCCCCAGATGCCACGGGGTTCGGCCGCGGAGATGATCATGATGATGGCGCCGTAAATGATCAGGTCGATACCCACCATGCCGGCCTGTGCCCCCAGCCATTCCTTCAGATAGCTTTTCAAAGGCACCAGGACCGCCGCGCCGATGATGGGGCCCCACAAGGACCCTGCCCCGCCCAGCATGGCCATGAGCGCGATCAGAATGGAGATGTCCAGACTCATGGTGTCTTCCGGTTCGATGTTCTTGACATAGCAGGCGTGAAACGACCCCACGGCGCTGACAAAGGCGGTTGCGATGGCATAGGTTTTGATCTTGGCCCAGTGTGCATTGATCCCCAGGGACCGGGCGATGTCCTCGTTGTCCTTGATGGAGCGGAGCTGAAAGCCAAGACGGGATTTTCGGAACGCATTCATGAAAAGTATGCCGAAAAAGAAAAAACCAAGAATCACATAATAGTAATAGGTATCCCCCTTGAATATCAAATGCAGAAAATCCGGCGTCCAGTACTTGCCTGCCAATATTTCGATGCCGCGCGAGCCGCCGACCAGGTCCCAGACCTCGAAAAGATCCTTCAGCACCAGGGAGGTGGCGATGGTGGCGATGGCGAAATAGTGGCCTTTGAGTTTAAACAGGGGATAGCCGATAATAAACGACCAGGTGACGGAAAAAAGAACGCCGACGGGCATGGATATCCAGAAAGGCATGTCCCAGCGCAGCAGCATGACCGCCGTGGTATAGGCGCCGATGCCGAGATACTGGGCCTTTCCGAGGTCCACCTGGCCGCCGTATCCGCCGATGGTGTTCCACCCCATGCCGTAGAGGGAAAAAATCAGAAACTGGATCAGGGTGGACATGGCAAAGGACGAGTGGGGAAAAAACGGAAACACCATCAGAAACACGGCAACACTTGCCGCAAGGGTTAAGTCCAGCCCGGGAAAATCGGAAAAATCCAGCGCGTTCTTTAGTGTTTCCATCCAAACAATCCTTGTGGCCGGATGAGCATGATGAGAAAATACGCCAGATACACCCAGGTGTATTTGAAAGACGTCATGGGAACCGCGGCCATCCAGTCAAAACCGGTCATCTCGGCGACAAAATCCCAGATTCCCGGCAGCTCCGTAATCAGCCCCACGATAAGTCCCGCAAAAAAAGCGCCGGGAATGCTCCCGAATCCCCCCAGGGCCACGATGGCAAAGGCGATCATGGTAAATAGCAGGCCGACAAAAGGCGTCACAGACCAGAAATTGACTAGAAGCGCCCCTGCCATGGTCACAGACGCACCGCCGATCCCCCATGCAAAGGCGTTCATCCGCTCGGTGGGAATCCCCATGTAGCGGGCGCCCTGGGCGTTCAAAGCCGTTGCCATCAGCGCCTTTCCGATCCGGGTCCGGTTGATCAGAAGCCAGACGGCGATAAAGGAGATAACCGACAAAACTGCCGCCGCCAGCTTTGTTGCCGGGAAGATGATTCCCATTCCCAGGTCGAAGCTCTTTCCGACCAGGATGCCTTCCTGGATGGTGCGGTCCTCGGACCCGAACAGAAACAGGGCCAGGTTCCTTAAAACCAGCATCAGCCCGAATGTTCCCAGAAGCTGCGCCACCATGGGGCCGCGAATCAGGTATTTCACAAACCCCAGGTAGCAGACAACTCCCAGAAGAAACCCGACCAGTCCGGCAAAGGGAATGGTCAGAAGCGGGTCCACCCCGGTTGCATGCGCTGTAAGCAGGGCCGTGTACATGCCGATCATGAGAAATTCACCGTGAGCAAAATTCACGATGTCCATGACACCGAAAATGATGGTCAGTCCCAGCGCAACCAGGGCAAATACCATTCCGATCAAAAGACCGGCGCTGAGGGATCCGGCCAGTATTTCCATCAGAACCCCTTGAGCGGATAGATCAGTTTGGCGGTGGCCACATCAAAGGGATAAACGATTTCCATCACGATTTCGCCTTCCTTGTTTTTCTGATACTGTCCGATCATGCCCGAGCCCAGTTCGTTCTGGCCCTGATCGCTGCCGGAGGCGGCAAAACGGATGCCTTTCCAGGGAACGATCAGTTGATCGCCGGGAATGAAAATGCTGTTGGCGGCCTTTTGAATGGCGGCAGGAGCTGTTGAGCCGGCTTTTTCAAGCACCTCGACCCAGGTCTGAACGCCGGTAAAGGCTCTGGCCGAGGCCCCGCTCAAATCCCTGCCCATGTTTTTCCTGTAAAGAAAATTGACCTGGCCGGAAACTTCCTTGACCTGGCCGACCTGAGGGGCGAAAACAGTCCGGGACAGAACACCGATCACGTCATCCCCCAGGGTGCTTCGAAACTCCGGGGCCTCAAAGCCGGCATCCTGTCCCCAGATCATTTTGGGATGCGCTTTTTCAGCCTTCAGGGTTTTCATCATCAGAATGGCGTCCGAGGCGTAGGATGCAAAGAGCATGATGTCGGGTTTAACCGATTTCAAAGAGCGGATTTCACTTGAAAGATCCGGCGACTTTGCGGCATAGAGAATGGATTTTTTCAGATCAAACCCGTATTCCCTGGACAGGGATTCGATGGTTTCGGATACCTGGGATCCCCACTCTGTTTTTTCACAGGCGGCGGCCAGCGTTTTGATCTGTGCCTTGGAAATTGCCGGAACCCCCATGGCCTTGCCTTCGGTGAGGCCTTTCAGAAAATCAAAAAGGTCTTTCGTAAAAGTGATGTCATGCGGCGTTGTCCGCCAGAACCACTTGAATCCGCGGTTGGTGAGGGCGGGCGACGTGGAGGAGTCGTTGATCATGGGAATGCCCATTTCCTCGCAGACCGCGCTGACGGTTTTGGTCACCGCACTGTGATAGCAGCCCATGATACCGATCACCTTGTCGTCCTGGATCAGTTTTTTGGCCAGATCCGCGCCAAGCGTGGGATTGCCTTCATGATCCTTGAAAATCAGCTCGATCTTTGCACCGCCCATGGAAGCGATCCCGGCGCGTTTGGCCATGTCCATTTTGATTTCCGGAATGCGGGTGTTGGCGATTTCAGCGGCCAGTTCCGCCCCGGCCCGGAGTTCGCGGCCTTCCGCCGCGGCGCCTCCGGTCAACGGGTATATGACGCCGATCTTGATGGTTTCCACAGCATATGTTTGCATTACCAAAATAAGGGACAACACGAGCATGAGCGGCAGAACTAAGGTAAATCGTTTTTTCATGGCATCCTCCGACAAAGTGGGTTGATATGAAAGGGGTGGTAATTGAAAACCGGCTACAGCCGCCAGTAACGAATCGCTTCAATGTCGGCGCCGTCCGGATCGAATGCGCCCTTGATGTCAATGACGATCGGGCACCCGTCGTAGCAGATACCGGCAATCCTGGAAAGCCCCATATGCTTGTAAGCATCGTGAATCACCGCCACGATGACCGCATCCACCCGTCCCAGGGCTTCCAGGGGCAGCAGGTCGATGCCGTAGTAAGTCATTGCTTCATCCGGATCCGCAATCGGGTCATGAACCACGACATTGACGCCGTAGGTTTTCAATTCGGAAATGATATCCACAACCTTGGTGTTTCTCAGGTCCGGAACATTTTCCTTGAAGGTAAGCCCCATGATCGCCACGCGGGAATCGCGCACCTGTTTGCCGGCGTTGATAAGAATCTTGACTGTCCGCTCGGCGATGAATTTGGCCATGTTATCGTTGATGCGTCTTCCTGCGAGAATCATCTCCGGACGGTAGCCCAGGGATTCGGCTTTAAAAGTCAGGTAATACGGATCCACACCGATACAGTGGCCGCCGACAAGCCCCGGCCGAAAGGGCAGGAAATTCCATTTGGTTCCGGCTGCCTTCAGCACCTCGGTAGTATCGATGTTCATTTTGTCGAATATCATGGCCAGCTCGTTCATCAGGGCGATGTTCAGATCCCGCTGGGTATTTTCAATCACCTTTGCGGCTTCGGCCACCTTGATGGCGGATACCGGGTGGACGCCCGCGGACACTATTGTCCCGTATACCCTGCTGAGCAGCAGCGTGGTCGAGGGATCCGATCCGGAGACTACCTTGACGATTTTATCGATGGTGTGCTCCCTGTCGCCGGGATTGATCCGTTCCGGCGAATATCCGGCTGTAAAATCAATTCCTAGCTTCAGCCCGGATTCCTTTTCCATGATCGGCACGCAGACTTCCTCCGTTGCTCCGGGGTAAACCGTGGATTCAAATACAACGCAGGTACCCGGTTTCATGTATTTTCCAACCGTTTCCGATGCGCCCCGGAGCGGAGATAAGTCCGGTATGCGGTAGGCGTCGATGGGCGTTGGCACGGCAACAATAATGAGTCTGCAACGGCCAAGTTCGGAAGGGTCAGCCGTAAAAAAAATACGGGCATCGGCAAGATCGCTGTCGGCAATTTCAAGGGTTCTGTCCTTGCCGTCTTTCAGTTCCCGGATCCTGCCAGGTTTCAGATCGTATCCGAAAACTTCAAAATGCCGGGACAGATGGACAGCCAGCGGCAATCCCACATACCCCAGTCCGACAATCGCGATCTTGTCCTTTCGTTCTGAAAGGGATTCAAAACTTACCATATCAATTCTCCACATGTTTTGAATTAAACGGGATGACGGTCAGTGCGTTTCCATCCGTTCGGATCTGAATCGCCCCATGGGTTGCCGTATTGAAAAGCGCCGCGCCCATGTCTTGATATCGCGTTATAACCGAAGGATGCGGAAAATTAAAGCGATTATTCAGCCCTGTTGTAA
>JBBIPX010000001.1:0-88084 GCA_037442625.1 Desulfobacteraceae bacterium | reverse complement strand
AAAAACAAGATACATTTAAGGATCGTCGGTTCAGCGGCCCTGGGGAATGAACTCAAGGGGTTTCAGGAGACCAGCGGTTTTTCGGTCAACGCCTCGGTGGAAGATGCCAAGGCAGCGTTCTGACATCCCCGTCCCCCCCCCCTTTGCCCAAAGGGGGGGATTCAGGATTTGATTTTTTCCCTTTCCGAATTCTGCCCGCCTTTTCTAAGCGCGGCAATCCGCAAAATGCAAATCGCAAAATGCAATGAAACGGAACCTGCTGTATAACAAGGCAATAAGCCGTTTATTCTAAATAATCCTGCTTTCCTTCCACTCGGGCGCATTGCAAAATGCGAAAAATTGCCGCTGTCAAAAAAATCCTGCTTTCCGAATAATGAATTTAACCATTTGAATATATTATATTATAAAATATTATAGGGTGATTTGCGCACTTGGCACCTTCCTTGCTCAATAAGGAAACGTCAGAAATTCTGGCTAAAATCACCATGCATTCATTGCTCGATATGAGGAGTAACACTTTGACGAACGTCGCAATCGACTACAGCAACTGGCAGGATACGGATTCCCGTCCTGAGGAAAAGCCGTTTGTTATCAATTCCAGCCGGCCTGAGCCATTTATGGGCATGATCGGTCAGAGCGATCGGATGCAAGGAATATTTCGCCTGGTTGAAAAAGTGGCTGACAGCGACAGCACCATCATTATTCAGGGCGAAACCGGAACGGGAAAGGGGCTCGTTGCAAAGGCCATTCACGAGCATTCATACCGAAAAGACAAACCCTTTGTCCAGATCAACTGCGGCGCGATCCCGGAAAACCTTTTGGAAAGCGAACTTTTCGGACATGTGAAAGGGGCTTTCACCGGAGCCGTGGCGGCCAAGCCCGGAAAATTCGAGATGGCCAACGGCGGAACCATTTTTCTGGATGAGATCGGTGACATGAGTCACGACCTTCAGGTGAAGCTGCTGAAGGTTCTTGAGGAAAGCGAATTTGAACGCGTCGGCGGCTGCCAGACCATTAAAACGGATGTCCGGATCATTGCGGCAACGCATCGGGACCTGGATGAAGCGGTAGAAAACGGAACATTCCGGGAGGATCTGTATTATCGCCTCTTTGTCATTCCCTTTACCCTTCCGCCGCTTCGAGACCGGAAATCCGACATCCCGCTTCTGATCGCTCATTTCCTGGAGCAGTTGAATCAGAAAAAACATACCCGGGTTTCAGGAATTTCCGAAAAAGCCATGGCGCTGATGATCGCGCATTCGTGGCCGGGCAATGTCCGGGAACTGAAAAACATGATGGAACGGCTGGTCGTTCTCACTCAGGAAGGGGAAGTCTATCCCCGGGACCTGCCGCAGAAACTGAGAACCGCGCCTTCTGAAGCATCCTCCGCTCCGGAATTGGCCGTGCCGGATGAGGGAATCTGCCTGAACACAGCCGTCAGCGATTTTGAAAAATCCCTGATTTCCCAGTCCATGAAAATTGCAAACGGCGTTAAGAAAAATGCCGCAAAACTTCTCAACATCAAACGCACCACCCTGATCGAAAAAATCAAGCGCCATAACCTTGAAGAAAGTTTTGCGTAATTTCGACTTATTGCGAGCTCGTCAGTTTTATCTGTTTCCGGTTTGCCTGAATTCTCGATTATCCATGAATCCCCCTGCCAAGGGGGATTTTTTTATGTCCAGCTTGACCGTTTCGTCAACGATATGACACGCGCGATCGCATTGAACACCCCCGGCCCCGCCTGAATCGCCCATCAACCCGCATCATTCCTGGATTTCAGCAAGTTTTTTTAAGCAGCGCTCGCCTGGTATGAATATTGCTTTGTCCATGGTGAACTTCAATCGGAAAGGATATCGCACATGGAAACCCAGGGATTATTCAACCAGACTTTTTCGGTTCTGGAAAAAAGCATGAATCTTCGGTCCCAGAAACATAATCTGCTGGCCGCCAATATCGCCAATGCGGATACGCCCAATTACAAGGCGTTTGACATCCTGGTGGAAGCGGAAATGGGAAAGGCATCGGGTGAGGCAAAATTGCAATTGGACCGCACGCAGCCGGTGCATCTTTCCCTGAATGGAACGGCCGATCCGGATGCCCCGGATGTCCGGCCGATTGAAAAGCCAGCGTATGATTTTCATGCGGATGGAAATACCGTGGATATTGACAAAACCATGTCCATGCTCTCGGAAAACGGGCTGCTGTACAATGCCTCCGCGCAAATGCTCACAAAGAAATTTCAAATATTAACAAGCGCCATCAATGGATCCGTGAGGTAAAAATGAATTTTTTCGATTCAATGCAAACCAGCGCATCAGGATTGTCGGCTCAGCGGCTCAGAATGAATCTGATTTCAAGCAATCTGGCCAATGCGAATACGACCCGAACCGAAAGCGGCGGACCCTATCAGCGGAAAGAGCCTGTCTTTGCCGCAGTCCCCGCTCAGGGTGCTTTCGGCGAGATGCTGAAAGCGGAGCTTGGCGGCGGTCCCGCGGAAGTGAAAGTGACGGATGTCGTCAACGATTCGCGAAAACCGATTCTGAAATATGACCCCCTGCATCCGGATGCAAATTCACAGGGCTTTGTTTCCATGCCCAATATCAGTGTCGTTGAGGAGATGGTGAACATGATGACCGCGTCCCGGAGTTACGAGGCCAATGTCACGGCAATAACCACTTCTAAAAGCATGGTGCTGAAAGCACTTGAAATAGGACGGTGATATGGAGTCGATTCGATTTCCCGCGTTGCAGCCCTTCCCGTCGCTTCCGGCAGCCGGCGGCACGCTCGGCAGTAAGGTTCCGGAGAAATCCTTCGGAGAGATGTTAAAAAGCCATCTGGATGAAGTCAATCACCTTCAGACTTCAGCCGATGTTGCGGCCCGGAAGCTGGCATCCGGCCAGGATAAAGACATCCATAACACCATGATCGCCATGGAAAAGGCAGGCGTTGCCTTGCAGTTGACCATGCAGGTTCGGAACAAGATGCTTGAGGCGTATCAGGAAATCATGCGGATGCAGGTATAAAACTCATAAGGATGCGTATCCATGCAGCTACAAGGGGCGGTAGAGCAGTTCAAGGACGTTTACGCCGGGCTGAATCCGGTCAAAAAAATGACATTGTTTTTAGTGATCGGGGGCGTAATCGCCGGATTTACCCTGATTGTGATCCTGAGTGGAAGGCCCGACTACCAGATTTTGTTCTCGGGTCTTTCCGCCGAAGATTCCGGCGCCATCATCACGCAGCTTAAAGCCAAAAAAATTCTCTACACCATTTCATCCGGCGGCGGGGCCATACTGGTCCCCAGGGAAATCGTTTACGAAACCCGCATGGAGCTGGCCTCCCAGGGACTTCCCCAGGGCGGGGGCGTGGGGTTTGAAATTTTCGACAACTCAAAACTAGGAATGACCGAGTTCGTCCAGAACGTCAATTACCAGAGGGCCGTTCAGGGAGAGCTTTCCCGAACCATCAACCGGTTTGAAGAAATCGAAAGCTCAAGGGTTCATCTCGTCATGCCCCCCAAGTCCCTGTTTGCCGAGAACGCGGAACCTGCAAGGGCGTCCGTCGTCATCAAGCTTCGCCCCGGAAAGACGCTGAATGCGGATCAGGTTCAGGGGATCCTTCATCTGATATCTGCAAGCGTTTCCGGTTTGAAACCGGAAAATGTCACCATCGTGGACAGCTTTGGAAATCAGATCGGCGCTCCGAAGCCCAAAAATGATTTCGACAGCGCCAGAAACGATCAACTGGCTTATCAGGAAAAGGTCGAACGGACGCTTGAAAGCCGGGTAAAAACCATGCTCGAAAAAGCACTGGGTCCGAACAAGGCCATTGTGAGGCTTTCCAGCAAAATGGATTTCAAGAAACAGGAAACCACGGAGGAACGGTATTATCCGGATAACAAAGTGGTGAGAAGCGAACAGATATCGAAAGAATCCTCTGTAAAGCCTGAAAAAACGGCGGCGGGGGTTCCCGGAACCACAGCCGCCGCGGCGGACAAGCTCCAACAGGGAAGCGACGCCCCCGCGGGGTTTCAAAAACAGAATCAGACCGCCAACTATGAAATCGGGAAAACGACCAGCCACACCATCGAACCCGTGGGTCAAATTACCAGCATTTCCGTGGCGGTTCTGGTGGATGGAACATATAAAACCGTAACCGGCGAGGATAAAAAACCCAAAGTCGAATATCAGCCCCGTACGCCGGAAGAAATCGCCAAAATCAAAAGCATCGTCATGCGCGCCGTCAATTTCACGGCTTCAAGAGGGGATGAAGTTGAAGTCGTGGATATTCCATTTGTGAACTCAGAACCGGCGGAAGCTCAAACCGGCGATGGCGACAACGGCTGGTTTTCCCGGGTCATGCAGTATGCCGGTTACATAAAATATGTTGTTTCAGTTTTTTTAATTCTGTTGATCTTTGTCTTCGTCGTCCGGCCGCTCATTCAATGGCTGACCGCCGAGCCGCCAAAGAACGCCCAGTTGATCGGCAGGCTTCCCAAAACGGTGAATGAAATCGAAAGGGAATACGGCAGATCTCCCAGGCCGCTTCCGATCAGCAATCAGCTTTCCCAACTGGCAATGGCGGACAATCAGGCTTTTGTTGAAGTGCTGCGGGAATGGATGAAACAGAGCTGACGATCGAAAAAGACCGTATCAAGAGTTCATCAATCACAGGGGTTAATGCTTTCAGCATGGATACGAATCAATTATCAGGCGCATTAAAAGTTGCGGTACTCATTCATTCGATGGGGGACAAGGTTTCCAGGGATGTTCTGAACCGGATGGGGCCGGCTGAAAAAAAACTCGTTCAGCAGCATCTGTCTCAAATGGATGCGATACCGCCCGAAGTGGTGGAGAAAATCGCCCGCGAATTCGAGATGCTGGCGGAAAAGATCAAACATCGTCAATCGGCCAGACAGACCCCGGTCCAAACGGATGCGAGCCTGCCGGAAACCCATACGGTTGCCGCATCCGCACAAACATCGGCTCCGGGAGGTTCGGAAACGGATTCAGAGCCTGAAGCCGTCGATGAGGCGTCCAGTTTGAACGCGCTTCAGTCCATTGATCCGGACCAGCTTGTCGAAATGATAAAGGATGAACACCCGCAGACCATTGCAGTAATCATCGTTCATCTCAGCTCGGAATCCGGAAGCGTTGTCCTTTCCAGGCTGCCGGATAATGTGAAGGTGGAAGTGGCCATGAGAATCGCCAGGCTGGATAAGGTCTTGTCCGGAATGGTCATCGAGATCGGCCAGGTATTTGATGAGATCATGAAGAAGAAAAAAACATCGGCCACGCATAAAACCGGAGGGGTCACCCATCTGGCCGAACTGCTGAACATGGCCGACGGATCCTCGGGAGAGCAAATACTGAATGAAATTGAAGAAGTCAATCCGGACCTTGCCGCCCAGATCAAGCAGATGATGTTTGTGTTTGAAGACTTGGTCCTGGTGGATGACAAGGGGATGCAGAAGGTGCTGCGCCGGGTCGAGACATCAAAATTGTCTCTGGCCTTAAAGGGCGCGTCCGAAGAAGTCAAACAGAAAATATTCAAGAACATGTCGGAACGGGCCGGCGTGATGCTGAAAGAGGAAATCGAGTCGATCGGCGCGGTGCGGATGAAAGATGTTGAAGAAGCCCAGCAAACCATCACCCGAATCATTCAGGAGCTGGAAGCCAAGAGCGAAATCGTCATCAGTGGTCGCAAGGGAGGCGATTACATTGCGTAACATCATAAAATCCCAAGGACCGGATTCTTGTGGCGCATCTGAAACCTACTGTTTCCCGGACATCTTTAAAGGGGCGCCGGAGGATGCATCCGATCCGAATGCTACCGCTTCATCCTTTCAGCGGGGATATGCCGATATTGCTCCGGATCCGCCGGGAGCATCACCCAATGGAAGCTTTAGAAAGGCGGGGCTGGATGAACGCAGACGGATGCAGGAAATGGCGCTGGAATCGCAGCAGAAGGAGGCAAAAGCTTATCAGCAGGGAATTCAGGACGGCCACAAGGCCGGGTTCACTGATGGGCTGAAAGAAATCGAAAAAGTGCTTCACGCGCTCCGGCAGTCGATGCAGGAGATCAAAAAACTTCGAAAGGAAATTTGCCTGAAAGCCGAGAAGGAGACTGTCAGCCTGTCCCTTGCCATCGCCAGAAAAATCCTGGTTCTGGAACCTGAAACTAATCCAAGAATTATTGCAGGCATTGTTAAAAAGACATTTGAAACCGTTGCAATCAATGCGCCCGTTCGTATCCGGATCAACCCTTCCGAGCTGACCTACATGCGGGAGCGCAGACACCTGATTCCCATTGAAGGGGAAGTGACCTTTGTTGAAGATGCTTCCATTTCCCGCGGCGGGTGTATGGTGGAAAGCCTTTCGGGCGATATTGACGCCCGGATCGAATCCCAGTTTGAAACGGTCGCGGAGGCTTTTTTGCCTGCTCTTGAAAAAAACAGCCGCGAGCTGGCGGAATCGGCCTGATGGAATCCTTTGATTTAAACGGCTATCACCAGTTGCTGGAGCGGGCCGGCGTTATAAAAGCTGTTGGAAAAGTGACCAAGGTGGTCGGACTGGTCACCGAATCCCTGGGGCCTTCATCTCAGCTTGGGAGCGTGTGCGATATTTATCCCCAGGGTTCGGGCAGAAAAGTGAAGGCGGAAGTGCTGGGTTTTCGGGACAATACGGTTCTTCTCATGCCGCTTGAGGATATCCGGGGGATCAGCCCGGGCAGCCGGGTGATCGCCGGTAATCAAAAAGCCTATGTTCCGGTGGGCGAAAAACTTCTGGGTAGGGTTATCGATGGGCTTGGAACGCCGATAGACGGGAAAGGGCCGGTTTCTTGCGACTGTGATTACCCCCTGTATGCCGAGCCGATGAATCCGCTTTTTCGAAACCGGATTCATCAGCCGCTGGATATCGGCATTCGTGCCATCAATGGTCTGCTGACGGTCGGGTGCGGGCAGCGGGTGGGGATTTTCGCGGGCTCCGGCGTGGGCAAAAGCGTGCTGCTGGGAATGATCGCCCGCAAAACGTCGGCCGATGTCAATGTGATCGCCCTCATCGGGGAGCGGGGCAGGGAAGTCAATGAATTCATCCAGAAAGAACTCGGCCAGGAGGGGCTGAAGCGATCGGTCATCGTCGTTGCCACTTCCGATCACCTGCCCCTGATCCGGCTGAGGGCCGCATTTATCGCCACCACCATTGCCGAGTATTTCCGGGATCAGGGCCTGCATGTAAACCTGATGATGGATTCCGTGACGCGTTTTGCAATGGCGCAAAGGGAGATCGGACTTGCCCTGGGGGAGCCGCCCACGTCAAAAGGATACACCCCTTCCGTTTTTACCCTGCTCCCCAAACTCCTGGAGCGGGCGGGGACTTCATCCAACAACGGCACCATAACCGGCCTGTATACGGTGCTGGTCGAGGGGGACGACATGAACGAGCCGGTGGCGGATGCGGTGCGATCCATACTGGACGGGCACATTGTCCTGACACGCGATCTGGCCATGCAGAACCACTATCCGGCAATTGATATATTAAGAAGCATCAGCAGGGTCATGAGCGATATCGTTCCTTCCCGCCACAAGGAATGCGCGGGGCTTTTCAAGTCGCTGCTGGCAACGTATCGAAAGGCAGAGGATTTAATCAACATCGGGGCCTATGTCCCCGGCAGCAATCCGAAGATAGACCAGGCCGTCGGCATGATAGACGATATTACCCGATATCTTCAGCAGGGAATTGAGGACACAACCCGTTTTGAGGAAAGCGTTCAGCAACTGGAAGGCCTGTTCCAATCTTAGTAAAAACGAATCAGGATATATTCAGGGTATCGTTTTTTCATTAAATCATTTGAATTGACAAGAGGATTCTATGTCCGGATTTAAATTTACACTTGAAGCGCTCCTGAATCACCGGATTCATCATGAGGAAATCATGCAGAAGGAACTGGCGGTATGCGAGTGCCGGGTCAGGGATGAAAAATCGATTTTAACCCGGATTCGGCAGGATAAAGAAAAAGCATCCGCGGAAATCCATCAGAAGCAGCTTCGGGGAATCGCCGTTTCGGAACATATTCTTTATGCCGATTTTCTTGAAGGACTTGCCCGCAATATGGTTGCCCAGAAGGAAAAGGTCAAGGAATCGGAAAAGATTTACACCCAAAAACGGGAGGAGTTGATCGATGCTGTCAAGAAACGAAAGACCATTGAAAATCTCAGGGAAAAAGGGCTGGCCGCCTTCTCCAAAAAAGTGCTGAAACTGGATCAGGATTATCTGGATGAAGTCGGGATCTGTCGTTTCCACAAGGAAACTTCTCAACCGGGAATTTAACCATGATGCTAAATGAATTTACAGCCATAAGCAGTTCCGGCGGCGCGCTTCCGGGAATCGGAAGAAATCAGGCTTTAAAAGACGGGGCTTTCGCCGGTCCGTGTCCTTTCACGGACTCGCAGGTACCGCCGCAGAAAGATTTTTTGTCGATACTCTCCCGGTTAGGAAGTGGGATACTTCAGGCGGCGCCCGAAGTATCCATTGACCCCAGTCCAAAGCCTGCTGACGGACGATTGCCGGATGGGATGAAAGCAGATGCCGCGGTTTCGGAAAAACCAAAAGGAAAGCAGGCAAAGAAAGGCTGCGATGAAAGGCGCCTGCCTTCCGGTTGCCCGGAAACCCCCGGCCTGATGACGGGACTTTTGGCGCCGGCGGCCCCGCCGCAACCCGATCCGTCCATAACGCCTGAAATCCAGGCACCGAATGCGGGGAAACCGGATTCGGGAAATATTGATGCGGGAAAACCGGATTCGGGAAATATTGACGAGACCGCCTCCGCGCGGATTGCCGGCGAACTGTCGCAAGAAAAGACAATGAAGACCGGCTTGCAGTGGGAGCCCGGTTCTCCGTCAGGCAAGCTCTTGAAGGTTTGCGCCCCGGCGGATTCCGTTCAGGGGCCTGCCGTACCTGCAGCCGGATCGGCAAAGGCCTCAATGGATGCGAAACAGCGGCATGAGCCGACACAGATCCCGGAAATAGCTCCGTCCCTGGCCGAACAGAAAGTTCTGACGGCCGATGCCCGAATGACAGGACTGTTTCAGAAGAATCCGCTGTCCGATGCAAAGACGGCAGCGGAAATGGAAATGACCCCGAATGCGGATCCGTCAAGCAAGGGCCAGGTCCGGGATGTTCCGGCCGGGGGATCGGCAACGGAGCCAAAGAATTCGGAACAGCCGCCGGATCTGCCGCAGGCTCCTGAGCCGCTCCTATCCGTGGCCGGGCAGGTCGGGACGAACGATGTCCGACCACTTGAGTTGTTTCCGGGACGGCCGCAGTTTGTTTCGCAGACGGGAACGGAATCGGATATGGTCGCCAAATCAGCTCCGGAGAAGGTTTTATCCGGAACCTGGGAGGCGCGGAAGGTGGATATCCAGGGGATGCCGGATTTACAACGGCTTCAGAAAACTGAGTATTTGGCAGTCCAGACGCAGGCTGCCCTCGAAGCGGCTCCGGCAATAAACAATCCCGGTGTAAAGGGAGGGCAGTTAAAAAGACTTTCTTCAGACAAGATTATGGATGGGGTTGCCCGAGAAAAGACGCCGATGAATCAAATGGATGGTCCGGGGCTCCGGAATCAAACCGTCAGGGTGAAGACGGCTTCAGTTTTATCATCCGCGGATGCAACCCAAACCGGTGCAACCGCCGCGGTTTCATCCGGAGCTTCGAATGCCGGAGATAATGAAAAGCAGAATATGTTTATGGCCGCCGGTCCGCCGGTGAAAATCGCGGGTGGCAAAGCGGACGCATCTTTTCAAATTCCGGAGCCGGAATCCGGAGAGATGACTGTAAACTTTTCCAGCCAAGGCCATATGGAAAAGATATTTTTGGCGAACCCGTCAAAAAATGATGTCCGAACGGAAGACTCGCCCTTTCATGCGGAAGTGTTGAAGCAGGTTGTCGAAAAAACGTCCATCGACATGAAATCCGGCCAGTCTGAGATTCGAATCGACCTCAAGCCCGAATCCCTGGGGCATCTTCGCCTGCATGTGTCGATGGAGCAGCAGCAGGTGACCGTCAAAATTCTGGCGGAAAACACCCGTGTGAAAGAGATGATTGAAAACCAGTCGTCTCTGATAAAAAACGAGCTTCAGCAACAGGGCATTCATGTCCATACGGTAAAGGTGGATATGTTGATGTCCGGTGGATCGGATTTTGCATACTCCCAGCATGAGGGCGCCGCATTCAAGCAGGCGCGGCATGAATCCGCTTACGGCGGCGGAAAGGACAATTCCGGCGGCACAGCGCCGAACGAGCCGGAATCAATGGATCAGACCGGCGGCAATGGCGGATCTCTTGTGAATTATTTTGCTTGATATCCAAATGTCAGGAATATTTTAGGGATCTAATCACGCGCATATAAGGGGGCAATCATGACTGTCACGGCCGTTGGCGCATCCGCATCGACGACAAGTTCAAGCACTCAGGCTCAGGCCCTGGGCAAGGATGATTTTCTGAAGCTTCTGGTCACCCAGCTTCAAAACCAGGACCCGCTGAATCCCGCGGACAGCACGCAGTTTGTCGCTCAGCTTGCCCAGTTCAGCTCTCTGGAGCAGCTTACGAATGTGAACAACAATCTTAAAACGGTCCAGTTGTATGATCAGTCCATCAACAATGCGCAGGCCGTCAGTTTTGTCGGTAAAACCATCAAGGCCAGCGGCAGCATTTTCGAGATCGGCACCGGGCAATCGCACGAGATACAGTACCAACTGGGTGAAAACGCGGCCAAGGTTTATGTCAGTATCACCGATTCAACCGGTGCAACCGTCCGGAAAATCGAAATGGATCAGATGTCCGCGGGCAACCAGAGTGTTGTCTGGAACGGCGCGGATGAAAACGGCAATGCGGCGGCTGCCGGCACCTATTCCTTCTCGGTTAAGGCATATAACAGCAACGGGGATGCCATGAACACGGCGGCCTATGTCGAGGAAACCGTGACCGGGATCGGCTATCATGACAGCAGCACGTATCTGCAGGCAAACGGTATTGAAATCCCCTATTCGGCCATCCTGGAGGTGACGGCGCCGGCGAAATAATAGACAAAAAGCAGGTTGGATTATTTAAGACTGGATTTCTTAGAAAACATCGGTAATTTATCAACGGAGGTAGTTCATATGCTTAATTCAATGTATTCGGCCGTATCGGGTTTGAACGCCAGCAATCAGCGCATGGCGGTCGTCGGCGACAATATCGCCAATGTCAGTACCTCGGCGTATAAGAGTTCGGAGATTTCTTTCGAGAGTCTGATCAACCTTTCCATAGGCGGAGTTACGGGCCAGGAAATCGGCGGCGGGGTGTTAACGGGCAATCTCAGATATGATTGGGGACAGGGCACCATCCAGAAGTCATCGAATCCCTACGATATGGCCATTGCCGGCAGAGGGTTCTTCATGGTCAAGGACGGCGCGCTCAACGCTTATTACACCCGCGACGGTGAATTCGGTTTCGACGCGAGTGGTAATCTGAAAACTGCATCGGGTATGGCGGTACAGGGGTTTGATCTGATCAACGGCACCAATCCGCCGCCTTCGCCCGCCACAGCGGCAAATCTTGTGCCAATCAATATTGATCCGACAAAATACCAGAATATTACGGTTGATGAAAACGGCATTTATTGGGGCGTCACCACGGTCGTTCCGCCGGCGGTCGGGGTGAAAACAGCCTTGTTTCAGACCGGACTGTGTACGACGACGGATACATCCGTAATGGCGAAAATGAGCAAGAACCTTTACTCAAAGACCACGAACGAGGCCGCGGATCCGCTGATCATCGGCACCCCGACGACAAATGGACTGGGTGCGGTCGAGTCGCAGTCCCTTGAAATGTCCAATGTCGATATCGCCAAGGAGTTTGTCAATATGATCGAGGCGCAGCGGGCATTTTCAGCCAACTCCAAGGTCATTACAACCAGCGACGAAATGCTGCAGGAGCTGGTCAACATCAAGCGGTAATTCATGGGATGAAAAGAGGGTCGAGGCGTTGTTTCGCCTCTGCCTGCCACATCCATTGCAGCCGTAAATTAGGAGGCAGTAATGATCAAGGTAACCCGCTTAAACAATACCGAAATGGTGGTGAATGCGGAAAAAATTCAATCGGTTCAGGCCACTCCCGACACCCTGATTACCTTCACGAACAAGGACCGGCTGATGGTCAAGGAACCGGTTGAAGAATTGTCCAGAAGGATACTGGATTACCGGCGAATGGTCTTCCAGAATCAGGTTTCGGCCGCAGACGTGCTACAGCAGTTTCCCGACGTCCTTCATTGAATGAAAGAGGAGACTGATCTTTATGGATATCACGACACTGATGGGTATCCTGGTGGCGGGGGTGCTGGTGGTCAGCGCCATTCTGATGGGCGGCCCGGGGATGTGGTTTCTGGATTATCCTTCCCTGATGATTGTGATCGGCGGAACCATGGGAGCAACGCTGATCGCGTATCCGATTTCCGAAGTGATGAGCGTTGTGGGCATTGCCAGAAATGTGTTTTTGCACCGGTATCAATCCCCGACAACGCTCATTCCCATACTGGTTCAGATCGCCAAAAAAGCGCGGATTGAAGGCATTCTTTCATTTGAATCCCAGTTGAAAAAACTGAACGATCCGTTTCTGGTCAAGGGAATCCAGATGGCCATCGACGGGCTGGAATCAAGCGCCATTGAAGATGTGCTGACCACGGAAATCGCATATGTCGGGGAACGCCATAAAATCGGCGCTGAAATATTTTCGACAATGGGCGCCTATGCGCCGTCGATGGGAATGCTGGGAACCCTGATCGGTCTGGTGCAGATGCTCAGGCAGATGAATGATCCCGGCCTGATCGGCGCTCCCATGGCGGTTGCCCTTTTGACAACATTTTACGGCTCCGTTCTGGCCAACCTGCTGTTCAATCCCATCGCCGGAAAGCTGAGAACCCGCAGCAAGCAGGAAATGCTGGTCAAGCAGATGATCCTGGAAGGCATTCTGGCGATTCAGGCAGGCGATAATCACCGGATCGTGGAGCAAAAACTGAAAGCCTTCATCTCTCCCAGAGTTCTCCGGAAAACTTCCGGCACGAATGTCAGGCCGCTGCGCTCGGCGGAATCATGAGCCCCAATTCCAGATACGGCGTTTCAATGGATCCCTCCCCTGTTCCCAGCAATGGGTGGGCCGTGATATATGCCGGATTCATCATCATGTTTCTATGCTTTTTTATCCTGCTGTGCGCGTATTCGGAGACGGACCGGGCAAAACTGGTCCGGGCGTCCGGTTCGTTTTCAGCGGCGGTCGGGATTTTCAACGGCGGCCAGCGGTTCGAATCCGGTCCGGTTGCTTTGCCGGTTGCACCGGATATGGTCGGCGCCGACAGCGAGCTTGCAGGGTTGTATGGCAATATTCAGGTCATGGCCGGCGATCTGGGGATGGGAAACGCGATTAAAGTGTCGGTCAACGAAAAGGGGGTTCTGCTTCAGCTCTCCGACAAGATTTTGTTTGCGACGGGCCAGGCCGATATTCTGCCGGAGGCCGGACGGCTGATAGCGCATGTGGGGGCCATTGTCGCCGATCATCCCGCATACAGCCTTCGCATTGAAGGCCATACGGACAATTCACCCATCCGGGGGGGCGGCGTCCGGTATCCATCCAACTGGGAGTTGTCCACCGCACGGGCGGTGAATGTCGTAAGGTATCTTCTGGAGAAACGTCTCATCTCCGCCGATCGGTTGCTGGCTGCGGGCTTTGGCGAATTCAGGCCAATTTTCCCCAATGATACCCCGGAACACAAAGCCGGGAACCGCCGGGTCGAACTCCTTTTTTTCCGCAATGAAATTAAAAAGGTTGTTCAATGAGAGAAAATAATTGTAGAATTATTGCGGAAGACGAACATGCGGCTTCGAATCCTCCCGGATGGTTGGTAACCTTCAATGATTTGATCACGTTGCTGATGGTTTTCTTCGTGCTTCTGTTTTCAATGGGCCATATCAATGCCGGAAAATCCGAAAAACTTGTCGGCGCTATTCAAGGCGCGCTGGGAGTGCTTCGGGAAGGGAAAAAGCTGGGGGTTCAACTTGTCAGGCCGGTTCAGCCGACAGGGCAAGCGAACGGAGATATTTCCGGCGCCGACTCAGGCAAGGATTCCCGGGCGCCTGAAACGACCCGGAATGCGATGGATGACCTGGCAACCGATCCCGAAATGACGGTTGTTCAAACCCCCAAAGGGATGAGCATCACCCTTTCGGACGGCATTTTGTTTCAGAGCGGCGTATCGGAACTGCGGCCTGAAGGATATCCGGTGTTGAATAAGATCATCCAGGTCCTTCACAACAATAACTCCGCCGTTCGCGTTGAAGGGCATACCGACAATGTGTCGATTCGAAACGGGCGGTTTCCGTCAAACTGGGAGCTTTCTATTGCCAGAGCCGTGCATGTGGTCAAATATTTTACGGACGCCGGGAAAATCGATCCCCGGCGTTTATCAGCCGTGGGTTACGGTGAATCCAAGCCCCTTTACCCGAATGACAATCCGCAAAACAGGGAAAAAAACCGGCGTGTCGAGATTATTCTGGAGATGATGGACTCGTAATATGTCAAAGAAAAATATCATTATTATGGCAGGTGTTGTGGTGATTGTCCTTGCAATCATCGGCGGCGGATTTTTCATGATGTGGCAGAAGCTTTCCGCGCTGGACAAACCGAAAGATAAAGAAGGGGAAACCGCCAAAGCATCCGAAAAAGTCGAACACGGCGGCATGGGCCCGGTTTTTGCGTTGGATTCCTTTATTGTGAACCTGTCGGACCAGGGTGGAAAGCGGTATTTGAGAATCACCCTAGGTCTTGAACTGGATGAGGCCAAATCCGCCGAAGAAATGACCAAACGGCTTCCGCAGATCCGTGACAGCATTTTGATGATCCTTCCCTCCAGAAAGGTGGAGGAGCTGCAAACCACGGAAGGAAAAAATTCGCTGCGCACCGAAATCATTTCCAAACTGAATGAATTGTTCGGCAAAGAGATCGTCAAAAAAATATATTTCACGGAATTTGTTATCCAGTAAGGCGCGGGCAAGCCGTTATGTCTGACCAGATATTATCACAGGAAGAAATTGACGCCCTTCTGGGAGCAATGGCCAAGGGTGAAGTAAACCTTGAATCAGAGGCCGCCACGCCGGCTCCCAAAATCGAGGCGTATGACCTGACAAGCCAGCGCATCATCATGCGGGATGAATTCTATGCCCTGGGCGAGGTCTACGACAAGTTCACCGGAACGCTTCAGAGCTCGCTTACCGCAAGCCTGCAGCGCTCCGTTGAGGTTTCCCTGGTTTCAACGGAAATGGTCAAATACGGTGATTTCATCAAGGCATTCCCGAATCCGACCTGCTACAATATTTTCAGCATGGACCCTTTGATCGGATCGGGTCTGATGGTCATTGAAACGGACCTGGTGTTCTCCCTGATCGACTGCATGTTCGGCGGCGACGGAAAGCCCCTGACCCAGGTCAGGGATTTTACCCTGATCGAGCTTCGGATGATGCGCAAATTCGCCGTGGAAGTGCTGTCCAATTTTCAGAAAGCCTGGGATTTTCTTTTCCCCGTCAATATCGCGCTGAAAAAAACCGAAACCAAATCCGAATTCGTCCACGTCGTCAATTCCAGCGATCTGGTGATGGTCATCGTGTTTTTACTGCACGGCAAAGAGTTTTCCGGCAATGTCTACATGTGTGTTTCCTACCTGATGCTGGAGCCGATAAAAGAGAAATTGTCCAGCAAATACCTGCGGGAAAAGGATATGGCCTATGCCTGGAAGCCGCAACTGGAGCATTTGCTGGACGACACTTCCGTTGAGGTGGTTGCGGAGCTGGGAAGAACGGTTCAGTCCGTCAGCGACCTGCTGAACCTGCAGGTGGCGGATATTCTAAAACTCAATTCCGGCCCCGATGACCTGATTACCCTGAATATCGGCAATGTTCCAAAATACATGGGGTTTCCCGGAGTCGCCAAGGGCAACCGGGCTGTTGAAATTACCGCGTTGTTGAGCCCCAAAGGAGATCATCAAGAAAATGGGCGATCCGAATAAAATGAAATCAGGCACATCCAGATCCGCTCAGGGCGCCAGCGGAGCGATGTCAGGCGCCCAGGGCAACGGGGAGAAGACCGCTTCTCAAAAATCCAACATGGATTTTATCCTGGATATTCCCCTGGAGATATCCGTGGAACTGGGCCGAACCACCCTCATGATCAATGATCTGCTGAAACTGGGCCAGGGATCGGTTGTCGAACTGTCCAAAATCGCCGGGGAAACCCTTGAGGTCCTTGCCAATCAGCGTTTGATCGCAAGGGGCGAAGTCGTTGTCATCAACGAGAAATACGGCATCCGCCTGACGGAAATCATCAGTCCCATGGAGCGGATCGAGAGATTGCGGTGATGGATCAGCCCGATATTTATTATACCGCCCTGAAGATGACGGGGATTCTGGTGGTTCTTTCGGGATGCCTCTACGCCTGCCTGCGCCTCATGAAGCGGGTGCTTCATTCCGGATTCATCGGCAAACCGGATCAGTTGATTCGCCTGCTGAATGTCCGTTCCATCGGGATTAAAAAACAGATTGCACTGGTAGAGGTTCCGGGCGCTGTTCTGGTGATCGGCATGAGTGGAGAGCGCATGCAGCTTCTGGATAAAATCGTGGACCCGGAGATTCGAAACCGGATATCAGCGGACCGGGCATCCTCCGGCAATAATCAGCGGACGGTCTCGAATTGATGACCCCGGAGCCCTTTCACGATACCATGGGAACCTGCCGGACTGTCGCGTCGCGCACCCGGGAAAGTTCGGCTGCCGCGGTTCACGCTCCGGGAAGAATCCTCTTTCTTGCCGTCATGATCGGCGCATTGCTGGCCTCTATTGCATGGGGAGCGGATCCGCCGCAGCCTGCCGGCAATCTGCCGATGATCTCCATTGCCATGGACAAAGCAAAGGGACCTGAAGATGTTTCGGTCGTGATTCAGATTTTTGCGGCGCTGACCCTGCTGTCCATTGCTCCGGCGATTCTGATCATGCTGACATCTTTTACACGGTTCATTATCGTGTTCTCCCTGCTTCGCCAGGCCATGGGCACGCAGCAGATGCCGCCGAACCAGATCCTTGTCGGTCTTGCCATGTTTCTGACCTTTTATGTCATGTCCCCGGTCTGGCAGGATGTAAACCAGAATGCCGTCCAGCCGTATCTGGAGAAAAAAATCAGCTCCGAACAGGCGATCAATACGGCCTTGATCCCCGTTCGCAAATTCATGTACAAACAGATCCGGGAAAAAGACCTGGCGCTTTTTGTCGAAATCGCCGGTCTCAAGCGGCCCGATACGCCGGCAGATGTCCCGACAATGGTCATGATCCCCTCATTTATCATCAGCGAGCTGAAAACCGCCTTTGAACTGGGGTTTCTGCTTTTTATCCCGTTTCTGATCATTGACATGGTGGTTGCCAGCGTGCTGCTGTCCATGGGCATGATGATGCTGCCGCCCATCATGATTTCCCTGCCGTTCAAGCTGCTGCTGTTTGTCCTGGTGGATGGGTGGCGCCTGATCGTGGGGTCGCTGGTCAAAGGGTTTCTGTAAAAGGAGCATCATCGATGACACCGGAATTCGTAACGGGATTTTTTCTGGAAGCCATGAAAACAGCGGCGCTGCTGTCCACGCCGGTACTCATGGTCGGCCTGGTTGCGGGGGTCCTGGTCAGTGTGTTTCAGGCCGCAACCCAGATTAATGAAATGACGCTGGTGCTGATTCCCAAGATGATCGCCGTCGGGATCGCCCTGATCATCTTCTTTCCCTGGATGATGGAGGTGATGGTGGACTTTACCAGAAATGTCCTTGTCAATCTGCCGACAACCGTCCACTAGGCGCCCATGACCGCGCTCCGCATTTCACTGCCGCAGATTCAGCTCTTTCTGTTTATTTTTCTGCGTGTCAGTGCAATGACACTCACCGTCCCGGTATTTGACAGCCGGAATATCCCCGCAACATTCAAGATCGGGCTTTGTTTTACCATCGCCCTGGTGCTTTATCCGATTGTCAGGCTTGAACCGGCTGCATTTTCACCTTCCTTGATTCTGCTTGTCATCGGCGTTGCCTGCGAGATTCTCACCGGCGTCATCATCGGTTTTGTGATTCGCCTGATTTTCTCGGGCATTCAACTGGCCGGCGAACTGGCGGCCTTTCAAATGGGCTTTAGCGTCGCAAACGTCATTGATCCCATGTCCAGCAGCCAGGTGCCCGTCATATCCCAGATGATGTATATGTTCGCCATTTTGATTTTCCTGACTACCAACGCCCATCATTGGGTGCTTCGCGCCCTTGTCGAGAGCTTCCATCTGATTCCGCCTTTCGGGTTTCATGCATCGGGAGCTCTGATGGCCCGCCTGACGCAGGCTGCCGGTGATCTGTTTGTGATCGCTGTCAAGACGGGCTCGCCCGTGATTGTTTCCCTCCTTCTGGTCTGTCTGGGCCTTGGCCTGGTCGGCCGGACCGTGCCGCAGATGAATGTGTTCATGGTTGCAACACCGGTCAATATATTGATCGGTTTTCTCTTTTTTTCCCTTTCGTTTCCCTTGATGATGTCGTATTTGAATCAACTGCTGAGCGGGCTGGGAACGGAAATACTTCAGATCATGAAGCTGATGGGACCCTAGGACAGACCCATGGCGGATAATGACCAGGAGAAAACCGAGCAGGCGACCCCCAAGAAGCAGCGGGAATCCAGGGAAGAAGGTCAGGTCGTACACAGCAAGGAGATCTCGTCGGCGCTTGTTCTGCTTGGCGCCGTAATCGCATTTTATGCGGCCGGGTCCTGGATGGTTCACCGGATGGCCGGAGTGATGCAGCGATTCCTCGGCGGCATGGGTGCGATTTCTTTAAAAAATGATTCCCTGCAGGCTCTGGTTATCGGCGTAATGAAGGATTTTGCGCTCATCGTGCTTCCCGTGATGCTGGCCGCGCTCGTTTTGGGGGTTGCCGCAAGCGTTTTTCAGGTCGGCTTCACAATCTCCACCAAGTCTTTGTTTCCGAAATTTTCGAAGCTTAACCCGGTTCAGGGGATCGGACGAATGTTCTCGCTGCGCTCTTCCGTGGATGTCGTCAAGGCCCTTGCAAAAATCCTGGTTCTGGGGGGGCTGGCCTATTCCCTGATTAAAGGCCAGACGCAGGCCCTGCCGCTGCTTATCCAGATGGATGTGATGGATATCTGGGCTTATATCGGCACGGTATCGCTTCGAATTTGCCTTTATACATTTCTGGCCATGGCGGCCATAGCAAGTCTGGACTATTTGTTTCAGTGGTGGCAGCATCAAAAAGATCTCCGCATGACCAAACAGGAAATCAAGGAAGAGAGCAGGCAGACCGAGGGAGATCCAAAGGTTAAATCCCGTATCCGCTCGATTCAACTGGAAATGTCGCGGCGCCGAATGATGGAAGGGGTGCCGGGAGCCACGGTTGTCATCACCAATCCGACCCATCTGGCGATTGCCCTTAAATACGATTCCAAAGACATGCAGGCCCCCAGGGTGATCGCAAAGGGTGCGGGATTTATTGCCGAGAAAATCAGGGAAATCGCAAGATCCAACCGCATCCCCGTTGTCGAGAACAAGCCCCTTGCCCGGGCGCTGTTTAAATCCGCGGATGTCGGGGCCTATATTCCCCTGGAGATGTACAGAGCCGTTGCCGAAATACTGGCCTATGTCTACCGGCTCAAAGGCATGCGCTGATCAGCACATCCCCTCAAAAAACATCCACTTAAATCCTTCATGCCCTCTTTTGTGGCACAATTCCTGCATTGTTTTTCTGCAAAATCAATCTACATCCTTTTGCAACGGAAAACATGGAAATCGCCACACAGAATTTGTTTTCAGGACGGATCGCCCGGTTTACGCAAAGCGCCGACATTTTCATGGCGGCTGCGGTCATCGCCATCCTGATGATCATGGTCGTGCCGCTGTCGCCCATTCTCCTGGACCTGCTGCTCTCTTTCAATATCACGTTTTCAGTGGTTATCCTCCTGGTGGGCATGTATATCCAAAAGCCCCTGGAGCTGTCCTCGTTTCCCTCCATACTTCTGGTGACCACCCTGTTCCGGCTTTCGTTGAACGTGGCCTCCACCCGGATGATTCTGCTTCACGGCAACGAAGGAACGGATGCCGCGGGAAAAGTCATCATGGCCTTCGGCAATTTTGTCGTCGGCGGCAATTATCTGGTCGGGGTGATCGTCTTTCTGATTCTGGTCGTCATCAATTTTATGGTCATTACCAAGGGTGCGGGCCGGATCGCCGAAGTCGCGGCCCGGTTTACCCTGGATGCCATGCCCGGCAAACAGATGAGTATCGATGCGGATTTAAACGCAGGGCTGATCAACGACAAGGAAGCAAAGAACCGCAGGCGGCTGGTCGCCCATGAAGCCGAATATTACGGGGCAATGGACGGGGCCAATAAATTCGTGCGCGGAGATGCCATCGCAGGCATTCTGATCACCCTGATCAATATCATCGCAGGACTTGGGATCGGCGTTTTCCAGCACGGCATGAGCTTTTCCGACGCAGCCCAGAATTATACCCTGCTGACCGTCGGTGATGGTCTGGTCAGTCAGATTCCGGCGCTCATCGTCTCCACGGCGGCAGGTATCATTGTCAGCCGGGCCGGCTCTGAATCGAGCATGGGAAAGGAAATCACCTCTCAGCTTCTGGTTCAGCCGCGCGCCATCGGCGTTGCCAGCTCCGTCCTGTTCGGGTTCGCCATCATTCCGGGACTCCCGACGATTCCCTTTTTAACGCTTTCCGCATTGGCGGGCACCCTGGCGTACATGCTTTCGAAATCTTCCCGTGCTGAGAATCAGAAAGCAGATCGCATCGAGCAGGCGGCATCCGCCAAGGCCAGGTCGCCGGAAGCGGTCAAGCTCATGCCCCCGCTGGACATTCTGGCGCTGGAAGTCGGGTACGGACTGATTCCGATGGTGGATGCCGCTCAGAACGGAGAGCTTCTGGAGCGAATCAAGTCCGTTCGCCGGCAGATCGCCCAGGATATCGGCATTCTTGTCCCATCGGTGCATATTCAGGACAACATGCAGCTCAAGCCCGGGGAATATGTGATTTTACTGAAAGGCAACGAGGTCGCAAGAGGCGATCTCATGATCAACTATTATCTGGCCTTGAATCCGGGCGTGAGCCAGGAAAAAATCGAAGGCATCCCGACCAAGGAGCCGACCTTCGGACTTCCGGCATACTGGATAAAAGAGGCGGAAAAAGAAAAAGTCATGTCAAAAGGATACACGGTGGTGGATCTTCCGACGGTTCTGACCACGCACCTGACCGATGTCATCAAAAAACACGCTCATGAATATCTGGGACGACAGGAAGTCCAGCAGCTCCTGGATACCCTTAAGGAAGCTTATCCCCGGATCGTTGAGGAACTGGTTCCCAATCTGCTTTCGCTGGGATCGGTGGTGAAGGTGCTTCAAAATCTGCTGGTCGAACAGGTTCCCATCCGGGATCTGCTGACCATTCTGGAAACCCTTGCGGACTGGGCGCCGGTGACAAAGGATCTGGACATGCTGACCGAATATGCCCGCCATGGTCTGGCCCGGACCATCACCCGGCAGTATGTCTCTGCGGAAGGATCCCTCACGCTGATGACCATGGATCATGCCATTGAAAACCTGATGCTGCAGTCCCTCCAGCAGGGCGCCCAGGGCAGTTTTCTGTCCATCGAGCCCGAGATTACCCAGAAAATCATCAAGCAGATCGCCCGAAACCTTGACAAATTCACCGCGCTGAACCTTCAGCCGATCATCCTGTGTTCAGCGCAGATCAGATTGCATTTAAGAAAGCTGGTGGACCGGTTTATCCCGAACCTGGTGGTACTGTCCTATAATGACATTTTATCCAGTATTCGAATTCAATCCTTGGGAATAGTGAGACTGACCGATGCAGATTAAACGATTTGAAGCGCCATCGATGTCTGAGGCATTGCGGATGATAAAAAAAGAATACGGACCGGATGCGGTGATTCTTTCCGCGCGAAGCCTGAGCAAGGAAAAAAGTATTTTCGGCATCAAAAAGCCCGCCGGCATTGAAGTGACGGCCGCAACCGACGCCTATGCCTTGGAAACGCAGGATTTGGAGACACACGCGGTTTCCGAGGCGTCAGGGGGCGCTTCCAGCGCTCTGAAAGGGCGGAAAATTTCTGTCCGCGTTGATGATTCCGCCGGCAGGCAAGGCCTGATGAACACCATCCAGACGGGTTTGAAATCGCTGTCTGTTCGCAAAAACCGCGCAGCGGCGTCCGGCGAAGCGGATGAAAGCTTCAAGGAGAAATTCACAAGCCATTTTGCACGTCAGGGGGTGGAGGATTTTTTCATTCAGGAGCTTTTTGCTTTTTTCACTGAAAAATCCGGTTCAAGCATGGAATGGGGGAGCCGGGACGTTTCTTCGGGTCTGCTGAAGGTGATTGCGGAAATGGGAATATCCGCCGATATCCCGGAATGCCGCAATCGCCGGCGTCAGGTTCATGGATTTGTCGGTCCTGCAGGGAGCGGGAAAACTTCCGCCATGGCCCGGTTGACAGCAATCTATACCCATCAATCTGGGCAAAAAGTCGGCTGGATCACCCTTGACACCCACCGGGTGGCCGCAGCGGCCCAGCTTCAGGTTTATGGAAAAATTATCGGCGTTCCCGTGGAGCCGGCGGGCACGGTCAAGGAATTCAAGGAAGCCCTGGAACGCTTCGATCAAATGGATCACATCTTCATCGATACGCCTGGGATGGGATTCCGTGATTCACAGATGATCTCGGATCTGTCGGAAATTTTGAAACATGGCCACCCGACTACGGTGTATCTTGTGGCCGGTGCTTCAACAAAAAATGAGGATTTGATTCAGCTTGTGAAAGCCTACCGGCCTGTGTCCGTGACCAGCCTGATCGTTACAAAACTGGATGAAAGCCGGAGCTATGGCAATGTGTTCAATCTGTTGATGCGCTCCAAACTGCCGGTTGCCTATTTCGCCGGCGGGCAGGAGATTCCGCACAGCCTTGAACCGGCCACGCTCGAAAAAATTGTGGAGCTGATTCTGAACCCCGCCAGGGAAAGCAAACCCTGGCATGTGCCACCCGGGAAAACAGCGGAAATCATTCCGTATGACAAAAACACTTCCCCCCGGTTCCGGGAGCGTTATGTGGCCAATCACAACTCCATTCTTTTCCATCACGCCGAATGCGCATGGGCCAAACGCATCAGGGCGGAAAACCGTATCGGGTTTGAAAGCTTTGAAGAGGCTGTTTCAAAGGAATATATCCCTTGCAAAACCTGCTGCAGTCATATTCCGGAAAGCCAGGACATGGCCGAGGCCGAAGTTCACCGGGTCGGAAACGGCCGACACTATTATTGAAGACAAGGTAATCCTATGACGAAAGGTTCAACAAGTAATGTCATCAGTCTGTCCCGGAAACTGGCAGTCAAAAATGCAGTGGAACCTTCCTCCCGGCCGGACAAGGACTCCCGCACGCGGGTCATCGCCATCTCCAGCGGCAAGGGAGGGGTCGGGAAAACCAATATCGTGGCCAATCTCGGCATTTCCCTGTCACGGCTCGGCAAGAAGGTCATGATTTTTGACGCGGATCTGGGACTGGGGAACCTCGATATTCTGTTGGGACTGAGTCCCAAATACAATTTTTCTCATGTGGCCCTTGGAGAAAAAACCCTTTCGGAAATAATTGTCGAGGGGCCCTGCAATATCAAAATCCTTCCGGCTTCTTCGGGAATCCAGGAAATGGCGAATCTTTCCAAAGCGCAGACCGCAGATCTTCTGAGCGAACTGTATGCGGTGATTGATCCCATTGATATCCTTCTGATCGATACGGCTGCCGGAATTTCCTCGAATGTCATGTATTTTAACGCCATCGCGCAGGAAGTCCTAGTGGTGGTATCGCCCGAGCCCACCTCCATCACCGACGCCTATGCCCTGATGAAAATTCTTTCCATCCGCTACGGCGTGAAGCAGTTCAAGATGCTGGTCAACATGGTCAGCGATATTCAGGAAGCCCAGGAAGTATACCGGCAACTGAAGCTGGTTGCGGAAAGATTTCTGGACATTGTTATCGAGTATATCGGGCATGTCAATTATGATAAAAACGTGACGCGCGGGGTCAGGCAGCAAAAAGCAGTGTGTGATCTGTATCCGGACACGCAGGCCAGCAGGTGCTTCAATTCCCTGGCCGTGAAATTGTGTCAGTTGCCGCTGGGCGCCTCCGCCCCCAAAAACACCCGTCTTTTCTGGCAGGAACTGATTACCAGAAATCAGGATTTCACCAAGCCCTGATCGGAATAGACCGCCGGATCACGGCTCTCTGAATAAAGAAGACGATATGAACCTATCTGTCGCAGACATGACTGCAAGTCCCTACAGGGACGATACGATGACGCGGGACCGGCTGATTACGGAATACCTTCCGTTTGTCAAACGCATCGTTCACCGGATGGCTGTTCACCTGCCCGCGCATGTGGACGTGGACGATCTCATGAACGCCGGTGTGATCGGGTTGATCCAGTCCATAGACCGCTATGACCCCGCAAGGGATAATACCCTGGCGACATTTGCATCGTTTCGTATTCGCGGCGCCGTGCTGAGCGAGCTCCGGTCCCGGGATGTTCTGTCCCGCGGCAATCGAAGGAAAGTGCGGGAAATGCAGCAGGCCTGGATCCTTCTGGAAAAAAAACACGGCAGGGAGGTCGAGGCCTGGGAAGTCGCCCGGGATCTGGGGATGAGCGCGGATGAATTTGATGATTTGCAGCGGTTGGCGGGCATTTCATTTGTCAGCCTGGATGATATGGATTCTCCGTCAAGCAATGAAAGGGAAAAGCTGCTCAGCCATTTTCTGAGCGGCAATGATCAGGACGCGCTGATGTTGACCCGGGCGTCGGAAATCCGAACGGCGCTTGCAAAAGCCATCGATGCGTTGAACGAGCGGGAAAAAATGGTTGTTTCACTGTATTATGTGGACGAGCTGACGTTGAAGGAAATCGGTGAAGTCATGAATGTAACCGAATCCAGAATTTCCCAGATCCATTCCGCCGTGATTATGCGGTTGCGCAAAAGACTCATCAAGGACGGAATTCTGGATAATTGAAAAGTGTTTTTCTCGGTGATGTCAAAAACTTCGGGTGGACGTCAATAAAATGACTTCTGGAGCAAAGCCGTGGATGCAAGTTCCATTGAAAGCCAGCAGAACCTTTCCGGGATTGCTTCGGCCGCCGGTTTAAAGCGGATTCAAAAAGACCGGCAGCGCCGCCCGTATGAAAAAAAGGAGCCAGACGGCGATACGTCTCCGGAATCCGATTCTCGCCGCAATCCGGATCCCGAGCCCCGTTTTTTGTCCGAAGAGATTCAGGAGGATGTTCACTTGACGAAATTACCCGAGGAAAGCTTCAGGGAAGCGTTCTTTCCGGCTTGCAAGCATCCAAGGGTCGGCGTCAGGGAGCAGGGAAGGCGCATAGATATCGTTATTTAATTTATTGAAGGAAACAACGCCATGAATCATGAGACACTCATGAATTGGGAAGTCATTCTGGATACGGCCGGATTTTTCTGCTGTGTTCTGACCATCTTGTATCTCATCAAACTGAAACGCAGCGCCGCAATCAGGGCGTCCGATCCAATCCTTCAGGAAGACGCCGTCCCTTTCAAGGCAACGCCCATGGACCTGTCCGCGGATATGTCTTTCGGCGGGGTGCTGGCTTCGGCAAAAAATGACTGCCGGATGGATATCGCTGCAGGCGGGCAAAGGGGCGCCGCTTCCGATCCCTATGATGAAGTCAGGCGGCTTCTGGATCTAGGAATGGAACCGTATCAGATTGCGGAGCGGATAAAAATTCCCCAGTGTGAAATCGATCTGATTGTCAGTTTGCGCCAGATTCAAACGGATCCGGCCTCGGATAACGTAGTGGAACCGATGATAAGATCATCTCTGGCATAGTTTGTGCATTAAAAATTCGTAAATTCCGGTTTTGATGAACAGTCCCTTCTCGTCAATTTGCGAATTTACGAATTTTTTATTGAGAGGTCAGCATGAGCAGCGAAATGAACGGCATTGTACTGGGTGCCCGGTCTCAGGAACTGAGGCTGGAGGTCTTATCCAACAACATGGCCAATGTCAACACCGTGGGATTCAAGGAGGACAGGGTGTTTCAAATTCCCGCACTGTCATTGTCCGGTGACCCGGACATTCCCTTTGCCTCTCCCGGAGAATTGCCCCTGGACAGTCTTGCGGGCCTGCCGGTCGGAACCTTTACCAATTTTGAACAGGGACAGTTGAAAGTAACCGGGAATGCGCTGGATATCGGGCTGGAAGGGGACGGCTTTTTTTCAGTTCAGACGCCGAATGGCGTTCAATACACACGAAAAGGGAATTTTGAACTGAATGCGGATGGAACCTTGGTTACCCTGGAGGGATATCCGGTTCTCGGCCAGAGCGGGCGCCAAATTCAGATCTCCGGCCATGATGTTTTTGTGGATGCCGGCGGCGCCGTCAGTGTTGACGGCGCAGAGGTGGATGCCCTTAAAATCGTCAATTTGAATAAAAACGGGCTGCTGAAAAAAGGGGATTCCCTCTACAGCCCGATCGATCCGAATGATCAGGGCTCGCCGGCGCTGAATACCCTGGTTCGACAGGGGGTCATTGAAGGATCCAATGTGGATTCCATCAAAATGATGACCGAGATGGTCGATGTGATGCGGGGATATGAATCCTACCTGAAGGTCATTCAATCCCTGAATGATACCAACGGCAAAGCAGTTAACGATCTAGGAAGACTGTCTTGACCGGCGGACAGAAATAAGCAGGAATTGACCGGCGGGCCAAGCGTTTTGGTTATCCGCATATTTCCTGCTGTCCACAACTCCCAAGGAGGCCATTATGTCCCGGGCTTTATCCATAGCCGCATCCGGAATGCAGGCGCAGTCATTAAACATTGATGTGATTTCAAACAATCTGGCCAATGTCAGCACAACCGGCTTCAAGCGCAGCCGGGCGGATTTTCAGGATCTTCTCTATCAAAATCTCCGATCGGCAGGGGCTGCTTCAACATCTGCCAATCAGATCCCGACCGGAATCCAGCTTGGTCAGGGAACAAGGCCGGTGGCGACGCAGAAAATCTTTATTCAGGGGACTTATCAAAATACCGGAAACGAGCTGGATATCGCCATTGAAGGGAGCGGTTTTTTCCAGATCATGCAGCCGGATGGAGAAGTCGCCTACAGCCGTGCAGGCGCCTTTAAACTGAACAGCGACGGGAAAATCGTGACTTCGGACGGCTACCCCCTGGAGCCTGAAATCACCGTTCCCAATAACAGCGTATCGGTAACCATCGGAACGGACGGCACCGTATCCGCGCTTGCCGCGGGGGCGACGCCGCCCACGCAGATCGGCACCATCGAGCTTGCGCAGTTTCCGAATCAGGCCGGGCTCAGCAGTATCGGCAGGAATCTTTACCTGAAAACCGCGGCCTCCGGAGAAGTGACAACCGGAACCGCCGGCAAGGACGGCAGGGGCACCCTGTCCCAGGGCAATCTCGAGATGTCCAATGTCAGTGTGGTGGATGAGATGGTCAACATGATCACCGCCCAGCGGGCTTACGAAATCAACAGCAAATCCATTCAGGCCGCGGATGAGATGCTGCAGTTGGCAAACAATCTGAAACGGTAGCGCCTGGCAATGGGCGTATGCCGAATAAGGGATGATGCGAATCATGACGATGAAAAATGTCCGGAAACAGCATCGGATGTCGGAAATTTCCGCCAGACGGCGGCGGCCGGGGAAGTTACGGGCCGGGGCGGTCTTGCTGGGGATGCTGGCCATCCTGCTTTCTTCGGAAAAAACCGGTGAAACCGCTCAATCCGATATTACCACGATAAGCATTTCCGGCAAGTCCGAAACAGGCGATGCGGATGTCCGTCTCGGCGACATAGCGGAAATTCGCGGCGGGGACCCCGCCCTGATTCAAAAGCTGCAAAATCTGGTGATCGGAGCCGCTGCGCCGCCAGGCAAACGCCGGAGTTTTGATGAACCGTATATTCGCATCCGCCTGCAACAAAGCCGGGCGGATCTGTCGAAAATTGCGCTTCAGTCGCCTGAACTCATTGAAGTTACGACAAAATCAATTGAAATATCCAGAAAAACGATTGAGGATATCGTCCTGTCTTTTCTGGACAATAATCTTCCCTGGGATAAAAACCGGACGACGGTGAAGCTTGTTCAGGCCAGCGAAAACCTGTTTCTTCCGGACAAGCCCTATACCTGCAAAGTGATTCCGCCCGTCAGAACCCGGTACCTGGGAAATGTTCAGCTCGGCGTTGTCTTTGATGTTCCGGGCCAGCCTTCCATAAAGGCATGGGCAAGTGTCCGGATCGACGTTGAAACAGATGTCGTCGTTCTTCAGAAACCCCTGAACCGGAACCAGGCCATTGAAAAAGGCGATGTGGATGTCGTCTCGATGGATATGGCGGACCTGCCCTCCAATTATATCTCGGCGCTTTCGGATGTGGTGGGGAAAAGGGCGCTGAGAGCCATGAATCCGAAAGAAGTTTTGCGAACCGATATTGTTGAACTGCCGCCCATGGTCAAACGCAACGACAGGGTATCCATTGTCGCCGAGTCTGAAACCTTAAGAATTACGGCCGCGGGAGAAGTCAGGGAAAGCGGGGGCAGGGGAGATCGTGTCAAGGTGATCAATCTGAATTCAAACAAGGAAATTTTTGCCAGGGTTCTGGACCCGAAAACGGTCCGGGTGGAATTTTGACGGGCCGCGGCCGTTTTGCTTGGGGAGGTGCTGTGATGACGATTCAACCGCATTTGGTCTTCGGGTTGCAGAAAACCGATTCGCAAGATCCTGAATGCGCGAAATGCGCGGATGGAAAGATCGCGAATGCCTTTTTTCGAACAGACTGCGATCTGCGCACATTGCACTTTCCGGTTGTCAAAGCAGGCTGCCTGTTTTTGCTGATGCTGGGATTTCTCTGCGGGTGCGCCGCGCCCATAAAACAGATCCAGCCGATGGCTGAAAACCGGCAATCGCCGCAATTTGTGTCTGCTGAAACACCGCAGCCCGCCGTAGAAGGGTCTTTGTGGCAGGACACCGGAACCATGGGAGAGCTCTTTATCAACCCGAAGGCCAGACGGGTCGGGGATATCGTGACCATCAAAATCGTGGAGTCCTCAACCGGCTCCAACAAGGCCACAACCAGTACCGGCAGGGATTCATCCCTGTCTCTTGGCATGACCAATTTGTTGGGCCTTGAAAACAACTTCACATCGGGTCAATGGGCGAATCCTTTCGGCAAAATTGCCGGCTCGGGGACCACCAAATTCTCGGGTACGGGTGGAACAAGCCGGAGCGGCGACTTGAATGCCTATATCACCACGCGGGTGGTGGGGGTATTGCCGAGCGGGAATCTGGCCATATCCGGTTCCAGGCAAATCATCGTCAATAATGAAACCCAACTGATTATGGTCAGCGGCGTGATCCGGTCCAGGGATATTTCATCTGAAAATGTGGTTCTCTCAACATACATTTCCGATGCCAAAATCGCTTACAGCGGAACGGGCATTGTAAATGAACAGCAGCACAAAGGCTGGTTCAGCAATCTTCTGGATGTCGTCTCGCCGTTCTAGCGGCGATTAAAAGGTGACGGTACGGTGATTCCATGAAAAAATCATTCACAACATCTCAATCGATCCGGGTCCGGGCGGCGGCCGCCCTGGCGATCCTCCTTTGTCTTGCGATGAACGCCGGCGCGGCCAGAATCAAGGACATCACCCAAATCCAGGGCGTTCGTCAGAATCAACTCGTGGGCTATGGTCTGGTTGTGGGTTTGAACGGCACCGGTGACGGGGATAAAACCAGATTCACGCTTCAGTCCCTGGTCAGTATGCTCGAGAAAATGGGGATCACGGTGAATTCACTTGATATCAAGGTGAAAAATGTTGCAGCCGTAATGATTACGGCCGATATGCAGCCGTTTGCCAGACCGGGCACAAGAATGGATGTGACGGTCAGCTCGATTGGCGATGCAAAAGACCTGCAGGGCGGGACCCTGCTGTTTACCCCCATGAAGGCCGCGGACGGCCAGACATATGCCATCGCCCAGGGAGCGATCAGCACCGGCGGGTTTGCCGCCACCGGTGCGGGCGCCAGCGCACAGAAAAACTTCCCGACCGTGGGCCGGGTTGCCGGCGGTGCTCTGATTGAAAAAGAAGTGTCAACCGGATTCGGGAACAAGGAAAGCCTGGTGCTTACGCTGAACCATCAGGATTTCACGACGGCCACGCGGGTTGCGGAATCCATCAATGCGGCTTTTTCGGCTCATATCGCCAAAACATCGGATTCAGGCAGCATCGACGTTCTTGTTCCTCAGAGATATGCGGATAATGTCGTCGGTTTTGTTACCGCCATTGAGTCCTTGGGGGTGACTCCGGATGTGGAAGCGAAGGTGGTCGTGAATGAACGCACCGGTACGGTCGTCATCGGCGAAAATGTCCGGATCTCGAAAGTCGCCATTGCTCATGGGAATCTGAGCATACAGATCAAGGAAACGGCCGATGTTTCGCAGCCCCTGCCGTTTTCCCAGGGGCAGACCGTGACGACTCCCAATACGAGTCTTGCGGTAAAAGAAGAAAAAGCACCGGTCTTCATGCTGGAGGCAGGCGCCAGTATCGGGGAAATCGTCCGGGCCCTGAATGCTCTGGGGGTCACGCCGCGCGATTTGATTTCCATCTTTCAGGCACTGCAGGCGGCCGGCGCACTGCAGGCCAAACTGGAACTCATGTGATGCAAGGTTGATGCATGCGTCAACTACTTGTAAATCCTGGAAAAAGAGGTCGCAGAGAAAAAATGGATATATCGCTTAAGACAACCGCCGGTTATGGCGCTTATGCAGGGATGGGGATGAATTCAAGGGCGGTCCGCACGGTTTCTCCGGATTCCAAAATCGATTCGGCCAGCAACGAAATGGAGTCCCTGTTCATTCAGAACATGTTCAAGGAAATGCGGGCGTCAATTCCCAAGAGCGGACTGACGGGCGGCGGAAAGGCGCAAGAGATGTTCACGGACATGCTGGATGCCGAGATGGCAAAGACGATTTCCGCATCCGGCGGAATAGGGCTTTCTTCAATGGTCCGCAATCAGTTGGAATCAGTTCCGGAATCCGGCAATGCCGATCCGGCGAAGCGATCCGCCGACGGCGGGCAGTGACGGTAACCCCCGATTGTTTTCGGATGCCGGCAAAGGAGTGAGAAATATTATTAAAGTTTTGGCGGATAACGGCTGATATTCCTTGCAGGGAAATCATCAATACGAGAAGGAGTATCCTATGGTGAACATCATCGGAAGAAATCAGCCAGCGGGCATAAAAGCCTATACCAGCCAGAAGACCCCCAAGCTTCGGGGAAATGCGAATGCATCCTGCGGCCAATCCGCGTCGGAATCCTGCCAGGACCGGGTGCTGTTGTCGCCCATGGCAAAAGAGATTCAGATGGCCAATACCCAGTTGCAGGAAATCCCCGATGTCCGGGCCGAAAAAGTGTCTGAAATCAAAAATCAGATCAGCCGGGGAACTTACCCGGTTTCATCGGAAAAAATAGCGCATCGCCTCATTGGCGAATCGCTCCTGAATGAGCTCTTGTAGGCTTTCTGCCTGAAAGCGAACCGCGGCTCGTAAAACAGTCGTTTCAATCGTTTCGGGCTGAAAAATCCGGGATGATTTTACAAAAACAGGCGATAAAATGGAAACTATGCTAAGAGACTTGATAGCGGTGCTGGAGCATCAATCCGAACTTTACAGCTCGCTTCTGGATGCGCTGAAACATGAAAAAAAAGCGGTTATCAGCGCAAAGCTGGATGCGGTGAACGCCGCTCGAATCCAGAAAGAAGCTGTTCTGACCTTGATTCATGCCGGAGATGAAAAGCGAAAGGATGCGGTTAAAAAGATATCCGCGCATCTGGGGTGCCCTTTTCAGGACCTCACCCTGATGCAACTGGCCAAGCGCGTGCAAGCACCCTTTTCCTTGAAACTGATTCGGTGCGCCGACGATATTCATTTGCTGGTTCAAAGCATCCAGCGTGAAAATGAAATGATCAAGTCATTGATAACGCATTCTCTGAAACTGATTCGATCTTCCATCAACCTGATCGTGCAATTGGTGACGCCGACTCCGGTATATTTCCGCACCGGAAAAATGTATCAGGGGGACGTTTGCGGCACGGTCCTGTCAAACTCCGTATAATAAGCCCTGCAACGCCCGCATGGATTTCTTTTCTAGATGCAAGGGCGCCTCGGGGTTACCGGCCGCCGCCCTTCCGCCGCCCGAATCTTTTATTAATTATCCCTTACTACGGTCAATTCCATGAATCCAAATGAAGAAATCATCCAAAAGCTCCAGCCCGTTATTGACACGGTAGAAACCATCGGCCTGAATGACATCGACGGGTGGCATGCGGTCTGCACCGAACTACAGGAAATTCTCCCGTGCATACCCGATGCATTCAGCGACCTGTGTCAGGTTCTTGAGTCATCTGTTCAGGGGGTCAACGCAATTGTCCTTAAAACGGCGTGCAATAATTTTGCAGCGGTCGAGGCCGTAAGCAAGGGCCTCGATATCTGCAAACAGTGTCTGGCGGACGGGGCTGTTCCAGCCGGTGTCATTGATTCTGCGATTCAATCCCTGCATCAGATCATCTCCGGAGGTCCGGCGCTATCGGAGGCTATCTCCGCTGATTCCGGGAACCATTCCGTAATTCAGGCTGATTTGAACGATCTTGCTGCGCTATGGGTTCAGATGGAACCCGAGGATGCGCCGGGTGTATCCGGGATCAGACAATCGCTGGCGGCTCTTTGCGAACGCGACGGCCTGCATGCTTTAGTTAAAGATCAGATACTTAAGTCAATAGAAATACTGGATGCGATGCCGCTGCTCGATGGGGACAGTCTGACGGATGCCTGGACCGAAGCGGGTACCTGTGTTGAGCGGGCCGGTCAACTGATGGAAAATCCGGATGACATCCGGCCGGAGCCGACCGGAGTCAAGGCGCCTCCCCGGCAAGAAGCCGATGCCCTGCAGGATTATATGCCCAAAGACCCGGACACCGATCTTATCGGCGAATTTGTTGCCGAGGCAAACGATCTGATTGCACGTGCCGAGGAAGCGCTTCTTGAACTTGAAGTGAACCCGGAAGACATGGATGCCGTGGGAACGGTATTTCGTGCTTTTCATACGATAAAAGGAACCTCCGCTTTTCTGGAGCTGTCCCTTCTTTCAGAAATGGGGCATCACGCGGAATCCCTGCTCAGCAGGGTTCGCGACAAGGAGATCCGGTATCAGGGCGGCTATGCGGATCTTGCCCTGCGGTCACTGGATATGCTTAAGACTCTGATGCATTCGGTTGAAAAGGCGCTTGGGGGAGATCCGCTGATCAAACCCGGTGGATATGATGCCCTGATGGATGTCCTGATAAATCCGGAGGCGGCCGGTGTTTCGGAAGAAAGGGATGATGCGGCATCCGCCAGAATCGGGGATATTCTGGTAGCCCAGGGCAAAGCCGACAGGCAGACCATCGAGATTCTGGCGCAGGATCATCCGGAAGAGCCCCTGGGAATGGCGGCGATCAAAACCGGTACGGCATCGACAACCGATGTGGCGCATGCCCTTCGCACCCAGGAGCGCATGAAAGGTTCCCCCAAGCAATTTGTCGAAACATCGGTTCGGGTCAGCACGGATCGTCTGGATCGCCTGATCGACATGGTCGGCGAAATGGTGATAGCCCATTCCATGGTGGCGCAGGACAGCGTGGTCGTTCATTCCGCACACTATGAGCTTCTGAAAAAAGTGAATCATACCAGCAAAATCGTCCGGGGACTTCAGGATCTGTCCATGTCGATGCGCATGGTGCCGCTGAAGGCGACATTCCAGAAAATGGCGCGGCTGGTTCGCGACGTTGCCCGAAAAGTGGGGAAAAACGTTACGTTTGTTACGGAAGGGGAAGATACCGAGATTGATAGAAATCTTGTGGATGTGATCAATGACCCCCTGGTCCACATGGTCAGAAATGCCGTGGATCATGGCATCGAGTCTCCGGAAGTGCGAAAGAAAAATGGAAAACCGCCCAGTGGCACCGTGAAACTGTCTGCTTTTCATTCCGCGGGCAGTGTGGTGGTTCAGATCATTGATGACGGCAAGGGGCTAGATCGAAAAGCCATCCTGTCAAAGGCCATTGAAAGGGGGATGGTCACGGACTGTTCGGCGATAAGCGACCGCGATGTGTGCAACCTGATTCTGGAGCCCGGTTTTTCAACGGCTGAAGTGGTTACCGATGTGTCGGGCCGGGGTGTCGGGATGGACGTGGTGAAAAAAAATATCGAATCCCTTCGCGGCCAGGTCGAGATAACGTCAGAGCCGGGAAAGGGCTCAGTTTTCCGGATGAGCCTTCCGTTGACCCTTGCGATCATCGATGGCATGGTTTTAAGGGCCGGCCAGGAAACATATGTCATTCCAACCGTCTCGATCGTACGATCCATCAAGCCGGACCCCAAGGATATTTCAACGGTTTTCAACAAGGGGCGGGTGCTGTCTCTTCAGGGAAAACTGATTCCCCTGTATCGGATGACCCGCCTTTACGAAATCGAGGACTGCGGCGATGATTCTGAAGAGCTGGTGGTGGTGATCGAAGACGACGGGAACCAGGCCGGGCTGATTATCGACGAGCTGGTCGGCAGGCAGCAGGTGGTGATCAAAACCCTTGGGGAAACCATGCAGAAAATACCCGGAATATCCGGCGGCGCCATCATGCCGAACGGAAGGGTGGGGCTGATCGTGGATATCGCGGGGCTGATGAAGTTGACATCCGAGACTGCACCCGACAGGAAGGAAGACCGATCGGACGGGGTCTGTCAATGATGATGCCGTTATCCCATGAACTGAATGACAGACAATTCCGGAAAATATCGGATCTGGTATACCGGCATTGCGGCATCAATCTGAAGGACGGCAAGGAAGCATTGGTGAAGGCAAGGTTGATGAAGCGGTTTCGCGCCATCGGCATGGGATCCGTGGAATCCTATCTGGAGCTCATCGAAAGCAAGGCCGGGGATCATGAGCTGGATCAAATGATTGATGCCATGACCACAAACAAGACCAGTTTTTTCAGAGAAATGGAACATTTCAACTTCTTGCGGGATAAGATACTGCCGCAATTCAAGGAAATGCGGATGCGGTTCTGGAGCGCAGCCTGCTCATCGGGTGAAGAGCCCTATTCGCTGGCCATGCTGCTCAGAGAACACCTGTCGGACGTGGACCGCAGGGATATCCGGATTCTGGCCACGGATATTTCCAGAAGAATGCTCGAAAAAGGCGCGACAGCCCTATATTCTGAAGATACGCTGAAGGATCTTCCCCCGTCGTTTCTGCAAAAGTATTTTGTCAAATCTCGAAATACCGCATGCGCCTACCGGGTTTCCGATCCTGTCCGGTCCATGGTTCGCCTGGCCCGACTGAATCTGATGGATTCATGGCCGATGAAAGGGCCGTTTCAGGTGATTTTATGCCGCAATGTGATGATTTATTTTGATCGGGCAACGCAGCAGCAGTTGATCAGCCGTTTCTGGGAGCTTCTTGAGACCGGCGGGTATCTTTTTGTGGGCCATTCGGAAGGACTGTCGGCCATTACGCACAAATTCAGATACATTCGTCCGGCGACTTATCGAAAATAAGAAAACCGGCGCCGCATGAGGGATTTTCCCCATGATCCTGTCTTGCGGATGGTGATATAAACTTGTAGTATATTCTGCCGTAAACGGATCCTATCTAAAGAACAGACAGGTAAAAATGAATCATGTCGTAGCAGTTGGTGATATGAAAACAGGATGCAGGGAAGACTTGATCGTCACCCATGCACTGGGAAGCTGTTTGGGTCTGATGGTCTATGATCCGGCAGCTCAGGTCGGCGGGCTTCTGCATGCCATGCTGCCGCTTTCAAAAATCAATCTGCAAAAAGCCTCTGAAAATCCCTACATGTTCGTTGATACGGGAGTTCCGGAAATTTTTAGGCAATTGTATGATCTGGGGGGGCAAAAAAACCGCATGGTGGTAAAAGCTGCCGGATGCGGACAGCCTTTGGGCAACAGTGAAATGTTTAAAATCGGTGAACGCAATTATACCATCCTGAAAAAACTGCTCTGGAAGAATAATATCTTGATCGAAGCTGAGGATGTGGGAGGGATAGCCAGTCGTACGGTTTATTTCGACCTGTCAACAGGCCAGGTGACAATCAGCAGTAAAGGAGTTAAAAAAGAGCTGTGAACCAAAGAGAACTGAAATTAATCCTGGATGATGTGAAGTCTTTTCCCAGTATGCCTGCCGCGGCGCTGAAACTGCTGACGCTGCTGAAGGACGAGAACACATCCAATGCGCAGATCGAGCAGATCTTAAGGTACGAGCCAGGCCTGACGGCCAATATCCTCAAGCTGACCAATTCCGCTTATTTCGGTCTTCCCACAAAGATTGGTTCGATCCGGCAGGCGATTCTGATGATTGGATGGAAAAAATTGACGCAGATCGTTCTGGCTTCCTGTGTCAGCGCCATCATTGACAAGCCCGTGCAGGGATATGACTTGTCGGCCGGTGACCTGTGGCGGCACTCCGTGGGCGTATCCGTGGCTTCGGAAACTTTGGTGAAAGAGCTGAAATTATCGGTATCCGATGAGGTTTTCACGGCGGCCCTCCTCCATGATGTCGGCAAAATGGTGCTGGGGAAATATGTCAAGGAGGATATCGTCGTTGTAGACGGGGAAGAGATGCAGGACGTGCCCTTTGAACAGGTCGAACGCAGCATGTTCGGAATCGACCATGCTGAAATCGGCGCCAATATTTTGAAGCGCTGGTCATTTCCGCCGGCAATAATCGGCGCGGTGCGATGGCACCATGAGCCGGATTCCGCACCCAAACCCGGCCCCATGATCGATGTGGTGCATGTGGCGGATGTATTGTGCCTGATGTCCGGGATCGGCGTCGGCAGGGAAGGGCTCCAGTATCGGCCGTCACCTGCGGCTTGTGAGCGGATCGGTCTTTCCGAAGAACATCTTGAAAGGGTGGTGAGTCAGACACTGCAATGGGCGAATGATCTGGCAGCTTCTCTTCAGGCGGATTCCTGATCCTGCTTATCCGCGGCGCTGAAAGCTCCGCGGCTGTTTTAAATTGGAAAGAATGCGGATAAAAACCGGGAGAGTTGAGTTATGGGAATAAACATCCTTATTGTGGATGACAGCAGCGTCATGCGGGCAATGATTCTGAAAACGCTGCGCATGAGCGGGCTTTCTCTTGGCGATGTTTACGGGGCTTCAAACGGTGCCGAGGGACTGGAAATTCTCGGCCGGCAGTGGACGGATCTGGTGATCCTGGATATCAACATGCCCGTGATGAATGGCGAAGAAATGATGATCCGCATGAAGGAAAATCCCGAGACCCGGGATATTCCCGTTATTGTCGTCTCGACCGAAGGCTCCAAGCCCCGGATTGACAAGCTGATGAAAATGGGCGCCAGTTTCATCCGCAAACCGTTCACACCGGAAATGATTCGTGATGCCGTCAATCAGAGTCTCGGTCAGAGTCTCGGTCAGAGCCTCGGTACGGGAGAAAGTCATGGATAATCCTCAGAAAAAGACATTGAGCAAAATCGTCAGTGAATCTTTGGAGAAACTGGCGTTTATGTTTTTTATATCCGATTCTTTCCGGGAACCGATACCGTTTCAGAACGCGGTGACGGCTGAAGTATCGTTTACCGGCGTATTTTCAGGCAGGCTCGCTGTGGTGATGACGGAGGCGGCGTTAAAAGAACTGACAGCAAATATGCTGGGGATTGACAGTGAAGATGTTGAGCAGAATCATCTGAACGATGCTCTGAAAGAAACCGCAAACATTATCTGCGGAAACTGGCTTCCGGTTGTCGGCGGTGATGAGACGGTGTTTCACATTGGCGCTCCCGAAATATTAAGCCCTTCGCAAGCTGCAACGGCCTTGACAGGTCAAATTCCTTCAGCAATGGAAAAACTGAGTGCGGATGAAGAACCCTGTGATATTTATTTTTTCAGGGAAAAATAGTCTGGCATGATTCTGGCATATATAATCGGGCAGGCACGGTAAAATGATAAAAGTACTGATTGTTGATGATTCAGCGGTGGTTCGGAAAATATTGACCGAAGAGCTGTCCAGATATAAGGACATCGAGATTATCGGGACGGCTGTGGATCCTTTTGTGGCAAGAGACAAGATTGTCAAGCTTCGGCCGGATGTGATTACGCTGGATCTGGAAATGCCGCGAATGGATGGTCTTTCATTTCTGGCCAAATTGATGAAGTATTATCCCATGCCCGTCGTTGTGCTCAGCTCCCTGACTCCCAGAAACAGTGAAATGGCGATGAAGGCCCTGGAGCTGGGGGCTGTCGAGGTGCTGGCGAAGCCGGGTACCGCCTATTCATCGCAGAACATCTCTCAGCATCTGGTGCGTGCGATTCGCGGAGCGGCTTCCGCACGGATCCAGCAACCGCCTGAAAAAGCTGAGACGGACCAATCTCCGGCCGGCTTGGGCGCGCTGCTGACCCATACAACGCACAAGGTCATTGCCATCGGCGCTTCAACCGGCGGGACAAAGGCGATTGAAGTCGTCCTCGGCGGCATGCCGGTTTCTTCTCCGGGTACGGTCATTGTTCAGCACATGCCGGAGAATTTCACATCGTCATTCGCAAAGCGTCTGAATGATCTGTGTCAGATGGAGGTCCGCGAAGCTCGGGATAATGACGCCGTGGTACCCGGGGTCGCCCTGATTGCGCCGGGAAACCATCACATGCTCCTTCAAAGGAGCGGCGGTAATTATCTGGTCAGAATCAAGGACGGCCCCATGGTGCATTACCAGCGCCCCAGTGTTGATGTCCTTTTCCAGTCTGTCGCCGCAAGTGCCGGCAAGAATGCCGTCGGGGTGATTTTGACGGGCATGGGCGCTGACGGCGCCAAGGGGCTTTTGTCCATGAAGGAGCGCGGGGCGTATACCCTGGCGCAGAATGAAGAAAGCTGCGTGGTCTTCGGCATGCCCAAGGAAGCCATCAAAATGGGGGGCGTGGATAAAATCGTCGGACTTGCGGATGTTTCCCGCGCCATTATTCTGGCACTGCAAAAAGAGGCGGCCGCCTGATCCGAATGTCGGCAGCGGGCGATGCCCTGCAATTCAAAGCGCATCTTGAAAGGTTTTTGCCATGACAGGTTTGAACGCATCACTGTATATCGGAAGAGACGCCCTGATGGCCCAGCAGTTGGCCATCTCCGTAACCGGTCAGAATATCGCCAACGTAAACACGACAGGGTATTCCCGGCAGCACGTCATTCTGGAGAACAAGGTGATTGAATCCTCCCGGGGGCCCATCGGCGCCGGGGTGACGGATAAAGGGATCGTCCGCTCATACGACCAGTTCCTGAATGTGAGCATTCAGCAGGAGACGCAACAAAAAGGCACATGGACGGCCGAGAATCAGTCGATGCAGCAGGTGCAGATTATTTTTGATGAAGCTTCCGGGGATGGCCTGAGCCAGCACATGAGCAAATTCTGGAATTCCTGGCAGGATCTGACCCTGAATCCTTCCGGCTATGCGGAACGAAAAGCGCTTGTGACTGCAAGCCAGGACATGGCTTCCAATTTTAAGGAAAAATACCAGTCTCTTGATCAAGTCCAAAGTGATATGGATGGCCGTATCACGGCTGCAACGGGTGAAATCAATACCCTGGCTTCCAATATTTCGGACCTGAATGATAAAATCGTACAGATGGAAATGAACGGCAGTACAGCCAATGATTTCCGGGATCAACGGGATGTGCTGATCAATCAGTTGGCTGAAAAAATAAATTTTACGACCAAAGAGGATTCGCAGGGACGCGTGACGATCACCCTTGGAGATGGCAACGATCTGGTAGGCAGCTCGCCGTTCGGGAAACTGACCACTTCCAAGAACGCCGCAACCGGGTTTAACGATATTGCATGGGATACGGGTTCGGGCGCGCCTGTCGTCATCGATGCAAAGAATATCACTGCCGGGAATTTAAGCGGATGGTTGGATGTCCGGGATACCCTTGTCCCGGCATATAAAGACCAACTGGATAAATTGGCCGGGCAAATCATTGATCAGGTCAATGCGCTTCACGCCGCAGGCCAGGGGCTGGATGGTACGGGATCTCCCACCGGAAATGATTTTTTTTCCGGCAGTTCCGCCTCGACCATTCAGGTGAACCAGACCATTCTAGACGATGTCAATAAAATTGCCGCCGCCGGCGGAACTGTTGCGGCGGGACTCATAAAGGGCGACAACTCCCAGGCCGTTAAAATAGCCGGATTGCAGAACACACTGACGATGACCGGTGGTTCAACGACATTTGGCACATTTTACAATACCCTGGTCGCAAGGGTCGGCAGCGATGTCCAGAACGCTTCGATGAATCTGACGCATCACACCGCAACGGTTGACCAGTTGGTGAATTACCGGGAGTCTGTTTCCGGGGTTTCTCTTGATGAAGAAATGGTGAATCTGGTTAAATTCCAGCAGGGGTATTCGGCTGCCGCAAAGCTGGTGGATACCGTCAAGCAGATGATGGATACCGTTATCAACATGGTGCAATAAAAACCGCAAGCCTGAAATCCGCCGTTTCCATCGCATTGTTCAGGGCCTTTTATTGAAAACAGAGACGCATTATGGACGAACATTCAGTTGAGAATCCAACATCCTTTCGGGTAGAAGATGTCCTTTTGATCGCCTTAAAAAAAATTGAGGACATTTCATGCACCAAAGCCAAAATTTATTCGGGATTCTATTCCGGGATCGGAATTTCTGTTCTGGAAGAAGATCTGCCGGATGAGACCATCAATCCCAGGCTATGGAAAAAACTGATTTCCATTGACGCCAAATTGAATTTGATCCTTGAGAAGCTGATTCAGAGCAGCGACGGATTCAGTCAGGCCCAGAATCGGCACTTGTCCTTAAGTGAGGAGGATATCCGGATTTTGACGCCGGATGATTTCGCGGCCGGCGATTTTGTTGAAATCAAAATGCAACTGCCCTTGAACACGCCGGTATGGATCATTTTGTACGGAAGCGTGTCGCGGAACAGAAGCATTATGCCGGAACAGAATGAAATATGGATTCAATATTCGGAAATGGCGGATGATGTGAAACAGTTAATGGGATATTATCTGCTGAACCGCCAGCGGGAAATTGTCCGAAAACTAAGGCAGCAATCAAAAACGGGCAGTCCGAAATCCGTTTCATGAATTGTTGCCGGAATTTTGACACTGTTCAAATTCATTGAATCCTTCATGCAGTTTCGGAATAAACTCGGCATGAAGGCAGGTCGGGGCTCTTTCCAGGCCCAGACAAACCAACAGGATGAATTAGCCCATGTATGTTGCAATCGGGATTATTGTTGTAATCGGAGCCATCGCAGGGGGGTATATGATGGAGCATGGCCATTTCAGCGTGCTGTATCAACCTGCGGAACTGGTCATCATCGGCGGATCGGCTTTTGGCACGTTTATTATTGCATCTTCCAAAAAAACGATTTCCCTGACCTTGAAGGCGGTCGGCGGGATATTCGGCGGCCATGAAAATGACAAAAAAGCCTATGTTGAACTGCTGCTGCTGCTGAATGAAATATTTTTCAAAGTCAAGCGGGAAGGATTTCTGGCCATTGAATCGGATATCGATCACCCGGATGAGAGCGAGGTGTTCAAAAAATATCCCACTGTTGTTAAAAGCGCTTCAACGGTGGATTTTATCTGTGATAATTTTCGGACCATTATTTCTTCCAACATGACCCCCCATGAACTTGAAAATTTAATGGAAATCGATATGGCGGCCCAGGAGCATGACGCGATGATTCCTTCTGCGGCCATGTCAAAAATTTCGGACGGCCTGCCCGCCCTGGGGATTGTTGCCTGTGTTCTGGGCGTGGTTTTGACAATGGGAAAAATCAGCGAACCGCCGGAAGTTCTGGGGCACAGTATCGGGGCGGCCCTGCTGGGAACATTTCTGGGAATTCTACTAAGCTATGGATTTGTGGGGCCCATGGCAACCAATCTCGAGGGTAGGGCCAAGGAGCATGAAGCCTATCTGAACGTCATAAAAACAGCGATTCTGGCCATGGCCGGCGGAGCTGCTCCCCAGTCGGCCGTGGAGTCCGCCAGAAGGGCTATCCCATCCGCGGACCGGCCCGGTTTTGAAGAACTCAATGAGGAAATCAAGAATTGGAAGGGCAACCAGTAATCATCAAGAAGGTCGGTAAGAAAGGGCACGGCGGCGGGCACGGCGGTGCCTGGAAGGTGGCTTACGCCGATTTTGTAACCGCCATGATGGCTTTTTTCCTCCTCATGTGGCTGCTTGCCATGGTTTCCCCCGAAAAGAGAGCAGGTATATCCTATTATTTCAAACATTTTAATGTGTTTGATAAGTCCGGGTTATCTTTTGTTGAAACCAAAATTACACCCAAGGTCAGTTTGATGGATGATCAGGCGACTGGAAAGCCCGAGTTGTCGCTCCAGATTGAGGATGATGAAAAAAAGGCGCTTGAAAGCGCGGAGACATTAAGCGAGCACCTGAAAAAGGAAATTGAGACCAAGCTGAATGATTTCAAGGACCAGATCATCATCGATACGTTTGAAGGTGCTGTCCGGGTGGAGATACTGGACAAGGAAACCGGGACCATGTTTCCGCTGGGCAGCGCTGAAATTTCGGCAAACGGCAAGCGGATACTGAAAACCATTTCCCCTGCCATCGTCGGCAGCAACCGCAAGATTGCCATCGAAGGGCATACGGATGCGCTGAACTATGCGGCTGCCAGCAAATACAGCAACTGGGAGCTTTCAACCGAAAGGGCTTCAGTGGCCCGAAAAGAACTGGAGCGGGACGGTCTGCCGCCGGAGATGCTGATGCGGGTAACCGGCTATGCCGCAACCGAACCGCTTAATAAAAGCAATCTTTATGACCCCAGGAACCGCCGGATCAGTATCCTGATGTTTTATCAATACAAGGAAAAGACCCTGGAAACGGTGAGCAATCTGAAGGGAAAAATCAATGTTGTCAAATGAGGAGATCGCCTGATGCGAATTACCCAACAAATGATCACCAATCAGGTCAATAGCAGGTTGTCGAATAATATTGAAAAAATGACGAACACCCAAAGCCAGATCTCATCCGGAAAGCGGATCAACCAGGCGTCGGATGATCCGGTCGGAATGGCAAAAGTTCTGGACTACCGAAAGACGCTGGATACGATCGATCAGTACGGCAGAAACGTTTCCCAGGCCCAATCCGGTCTGGAAGCCGGGGATTCCACGCTCTCGGATATCGGCAATCTGTTGAACCGGGCCAAGGAGCTGGCCCTGTCCCAGGCAACCGGTACAGCCAGTGCGGATACCCGTAAAAATGCAGCCGCGGAAGTTCAGCAGATCCGGGATCAACTTGTCCAACTGGCCAATACCAAGCAGGGAGACCGCTATATGTTCGGGGGCCGCAGAACCGATGCACCGCCGTATGACCCCGCCAATCCGGGAACGTTTCAGGGAGATGCGGGCGGGGTTTCGGTGATGGTCGCCGACGGAGTCACGATGGACATGGCCGTCAGCGGGAAGCAGGCATTCAGCAATGGTGTTGATCCGGTTGTGGTGTTGACGAATCTGATTGCGGGTTTGAACGCCAATGACACGGCTGCCATTTCCAATCAGTTGGATCCCCTGGATCAATCGCTTACCCAGGTCACCAATGAACGGGCCGATATCGGCGCCCGATTGAACCGGCTGGATTCGACCCTATCCCATTGGACCGACTTCAAGATCAATGTCCAAAAAATGCTCTCGGATACGGAAGACCTGGATATTACCAAGGCCGCAATGGATTTGACCGCTCAGCAAACGGCGTATCAAGCGTCCTTGTCCTCGACAGCCAAAATCATTCAACCCAGTCTTCTGGATTATCTGAAGTAGGCCCATGAAAAAAATATTCTGGACAATTCTGGGGATTTCTCTTATATCCGCCACCAATGGATGGGGGATCAGCGGTGAAGACATCCAGCGACTCAATAAGGCGGGGCTGGGCGCGGATACGATTCAGTTGATCGTCAAGGAAAAAATCATTGAAACCTGCGCATTCACCGTTCAGGAACTGATCGACCTCAAAACCAAGGCCAAACTTTCGGAGAAAACGCTGCAGACGCTGATTTCGGAGGGTTCATTTCTCAAAAACCGCTCGCCGGTGGTATATGGTCAGGACGTCAAGCCGGTCAGCATGTCAACGGCGGCCGATATCATCGAACTGAAGCGGGCCGGCTTCAGCGATGATGTTATTCAGGCCGTCATTGTCTCCGGATCAAACTCCAGAAGCGAGTCGGACAGGGAAAAAGCCTGGCAGATGCTGAACAATATGGGAATTGTCGTCGATAAACGAAAATGATCATGGGTGATTCCTCTCAGGCGCTGACACCGACAAATTATTTCCTGGAACCTGGATTTGTGGTCTTACCCTCAAGCCCGACGGTTATTTCCGCTGTTCTGGGCTCCGGCGTTTCGGTCTGTCTGTATGATCGCAAACGCAAGGTGGGCGGCATGAACAGCTTTTTGTTTCCGCTGATCCGCGAAAAAGGAAAAACGACGACCCGTTTTGGCAATGTGGCAGTCCGGACGTTGATTCGAATGATGGTGGAAGATGGTTCCAAAATGAAGAACCTTGAGGCGCAGATTGTCGGCGGCGCCCACAATCCGGAATTGTCGCAGCAGAACATGGGGCGGGAAAACATCCGGATCGCCCGCAGGATATTGACCAGAGAAAAAATTGCCGTGACATCGGAGGATATCGGGGGAAGCAAGGGGCGCAAAATTGTTTATTCCACCCATACCAATGAAATCGCCATACTGAAAGTTGAAAAACTTCGAAAGTCGGACTGGTATCCTTACGAGGATGACAGGATTCCATGACGATTGCCGGGTGCCAGCACTGCGTGCATTATTATATTACCTGGGATAAGTTACAGCCTCACGGCTGCAAGGCTTTTCAGTTTAAAAGCCGTGAAATACCCGGCAGCGTGGTGGAACGGAATTCATCCGGAAAAACCTGTCAGTTGTTTGTCGGCAAGGATAAGCAGCGTCGGTTTGTTGACCGCCGTCTTCAATAATTCCCCCCTTACGGTTTCAGTTCAAGCATTCCAACTGCCTTTTCCCCTGAAGTTTTGTATGCAGAACCCAGAAAACATCTTCCGCCGTGGATTCGTAGATCAGTTGGCGCGAGATCATCGTCGTTATTCTGTCGTCACACGTTTTGTTGCCGGTGCCTGGTCCGGAAAGGGGAGTCGATTTTTTGGGGAGATGGGCGTACAGAAAAAATATCGTGTTTAAATTTGTTTTCACCAAGACCTCCATGTCTTTTTGCAAATGCTGTTCGCGGGATTTCTTTTTGAGACTCACACGGGTGTGATAACCCATTGCGGCCGCAGGGGTTATGAGGCTCCTTTTTCAAGAGCAACCACGTCCTGGGTGCTTAAGACCTTGTCGATGTTCAGAAGAATTTTAACAGAGCCTCCTATTTTCGCCATTCCCAAAATATAATCGGTATTGACACGGGCTCCAAAGGCCGGAGTATCCTCAACATCCTCTCCCTTGATATTGAGGACCTCCGAAACGGCATCCACGACAATGCCGATTTTGACTGAGCCGGATTGACCCGAAATCTCCACCACGATAATGCAGGTTCGCTCCGTGTAGTCGATAGCCGGTATCCCGAATTTCAACCGAAGATCCACTACCGGTATAACCTTGCCCCTCAGATTGACCACGCCTTTGACATGGGAAGGGGTCTGGGGAACCGAAGTGATCGGCATCATTCCAATGATTTCCTTGATTTTTAGAATTCCGATGCCATAGTCTTCGCTGGCCAGTGTGAATGTCAGGTACTTGCCTTCACGATCGGCAAGGGCCGATCGGTTTTGATTCAATGTTCCGGCTGCATCATTTTCCATAGATGATTCTCCCGATTCGGGGTTGCGTCTTAAGACATGCCTTTGTCTTGCGGATTTGGGACTTTCACGCCTGTACGGGTGTTGTCGGGCATTTTGCGGATGATGATCCGAACCTGCATCAAGAGCACTGGTCAATCGGGTTTTGAAATTAACTCAATTGGTTGAAACCTTGTGCGAACGGCTGAAACCGCCGCACCGCAATTGAAGCATCCAGGCTGCTTGATCCTATTTATCGGCAGTCCGAAGAAAAACTTGAATTATAAAATCCGGCTGGAATTCAACCGCAAAACAGGCAGAATGATTCATACCATGGCTTCATGCATCTGAATGAGGTTGATTTGAAAAACCGTATGTTATAATATCGGAAAACTCAATATTCGCATGTGACGCCGAGGATCCGACAATAATGCCCCATTTCCCGAAAATCTTAAATCCGCCGGATGTCGCCGACCGGCAGGCGCATGACTTCTGCCTTTGCTTTGAAGGCGATTGTCTTTCATCCATAATGGACGGCACGCCCATCTGTACATTTGTCATCAACACGGATCATCATGTGGTTATCTGGAACCGGGCCTGTGAAATCCTGACCGGAGTTCAAAGAGAAAAAACTTTGAACCATCCCGTGGATTCCAAAATATTTTACAGCGGACAATACCGCCCCCTTCTAATCGATCTTGTTCTGGATGGGGATGAAAGCGCCATGCGAAGGTGGTACGAGAAAAAAAACCTTTCCCAATGCGCCGACATTCTAGATGCCTATGAGGCCTCGGATGAACTGGTTATTCAGGGTCAAAAACGCAATATCTATTTCATGGCGGCGGCGATTCGAGATGCATCCGGTAAAGTCGTCGGTGCAATGGAAACGATTCAAGATATTACCGATCACAGCCAGTTATTGAACCAATTGTATCAGGCGCAGAAAATGGAGGCCCTGGGAGCGCTGATTGCGGGCGTTGCGCATGAAATCAACAATCCGATCAATCTGATCATGTACAATATCCCTCTTCTGGAAAAAATCTGGCACGATGTCCTGCCGGTTCTAAATGATCAGGCCGCGCGGTATCCCCTGAAAAAATACGGCGGCCTGCGGCTTGATTTTATCAACCATCATCTGATTCAGCTTATATCCGACATGGACATGGCTGCAAAACGGGTGGCGGCAATCGTTACCGGGCTGAAAAGCTTTTCAAGATTTTCGGCCCAGTCGGAGAAATCTCCGCTCCAGATCAATCACGCCATTGAAAATTCCATCCGGCTCTCGCAGTCCACCTTGCGTAAACTGAATGTTGAAATTGAACTGGATCTTGGAAACGATCTTCCCAACATATCTGGTAACCTCCAGAATATGGAACAGGTCATCCTGAACCTGATCATCAATGCAGCCCAGTCCATTGAACACGATTTCGGCAAGATCCGGATTTCCACCCGGTTTCAGCCCCAAGACGGCGATATCCGGATCTGCGTGTCGGACAATGGAAAAGGGGTTAATCCGGCCATTGCAGGCAAACTTTTTGACCCTTTTATAACGGATAAGCAGGAAACAGGGGGAACCGGACTCGGGCTGTCCGTGTCCTATAACCTCATAAAATCCCATGGCGGGTCCATCGCTTTTGAGAGCGAACCGGGCAAGGGCGCCGCGTTTCATGTACTTCTGCCCTCTGTGTTGAAGCGAAAACCGATGCGCATCCTGGTTGTGGATGACGATGCGACGATCCGTGAGATGCTGCGGGAGGTTCTGGTCCAGCGGCGCTCCTATATTGTCGAGGAGGCCTCAAACGGCATTGAAGCCTGTATCCGCCTGGGCTCTCATCGCCCGGATCTTCTGGTCATGGATCTGTTTATGCCGGAAATGAACGGCGTTGAAGTCTGCCGGGTGATAAGAAATGATCCTGTTCTCTCGGACATGAAAATCATGATGATCACCGGCCACGAAGGCCATCCGCTGCTGGGTGATATTACTGAATTCGGTTTTATTGATGTTCTTTATAAACCCTTTAATCTGGAAGACTTTGTAATAAGGGTCGATAATATTCTGATAAATTAGAACGGCGGGCTTCAGGCTTTCGGGCCCTGCCTTTTCCCGATTTTTGCGATAAAGAGGTCTGATGGAGTCCCTGTCCGAACAGTCCCCGATTCTGGTCGTTGATGATGATCCAGGACTTTTGCTGAGCATCAAAGCCACACTTCTCAGCGCTGATCTGCCGGAGCCGGACACGATTTCCGACAGCAGCCTGGTGATGGACAGAGTCCGAAGAAATGCGTACAAAATCATCCTTCTGGATCTGCTCATGCCGCATGTCAACGGCATGGAACTTCTCGAGATGATTAAAAAAGAATTTCCGGAAACAGTCTGCCTGATCGTTACCGCAACGGATGAGGTTTCAACTGCGATTCAGGCAATAAGGCTGGGGGCGGATGATTATCTGGTAAAGCCGGTCAACGGCGAAAAACTGGTCTCGATCATTCAGCGGGCGCTGAAGCGGTACCATCTCCGCAAGGAAGTCGCGCGGTTTGCCGGCCGGCAGTCTTTTTCAAATCTGGCCAATCCCCGGTCATTTGATGACATCGTTGCGGAAGACGAATTGATGGCGCTGGTTTTTTGTCAGGTAGAGGCTGTCGCACCAACGGATTACAGCGTTGTCATCACGGGCGAGTCGGGCACGGGCAAGGAAATGATGGCTCGCATGATTCACAAATTGAGCCCTCGTGCAAACGAACCCTTTATTGCAGTCAACATGGCCGCATTTACTCAGACCCTGTTTGAAGACGAATTTTTTGGACATGCCAAAGGCGCTTATACCCATGCAGTCAGTGACAAAAAGGGATTCTTCGAAGCGGCTCATGGCGGGACCCTGTTTCTGGACGAGATCACGGAGCTGGCGCCGTCGCTGCAGGGAAAGCTTTTGAGAGTCATACAGGAAAAAGAGTTTTACCGGTTGGGCAGCACCAGCAGCAGAAGCATCGATGTCCGCATTCTGGCGGCAACCAATCGGGATATCCTGGATGAGGTTAAAAAAGAACGTTTCAGAGCGGATCTTTTCTACCGGCTGAGCATGTACACCATCAAAATTCCGCCGCTAAGGGAAAGAAAAAAAGATATTCTTCCCCTTGCCCGGCATTTCATACGAAAATATGGAAACAATAAAGTCAGCCCCGTTAAATCCCTTTCAACCGAACTGGAACAATGCCTTCTGGAATATTCTTTCCCCGGAAATATCCGGGAACTGGAAAACATGATGGCATCGGCCGTACTTCTTGAAAAATCCCTGGAACTGACACTTCCATCGGTTCGCACGCTGGGGGCCGACCGCCATTTTTCGTCGGGCAGGGGCAGCGGACTGATGAAGCTTGAAGACCTGGAAAAACAGCACATCCTCCGGGTGCTTCAGGAAACCGGGGGGAACCGGAAAAAGGCCGCGATTATTTTAGGTATAAACACGGCAACCATTTATCGTAAAATTGAAAAATATCGAATTTCTGATAACCGGTTCAGAAATGACGCACTGCCGGAAAAAGGGTGAACGCCTGTATTTGGAAAATCAGCAACAGCGATGCTTTTAGGATTGAAATGGTTGACCGGCGGGTTTAATGGGATCGTGATGGGAATTGACGGCATCATCGGGGAAAATAATATTTTTGCCGTTCTTGAGCAGGTGAAAAACACCAAATCTCTGATCAGAATGAAGCTGGCGGGGAAGGATTATGAACAACTGACCGTCATTGATGACATTCAAAGAAACGGCAAGTCGACGTATTTGTTAATCGGTTGTCCAAACGGCTTTGCCGGTTTGATCGATGGCGCATCCCGAAAGATTCAATTTGAATTTACCGGATCGGATAAATTGCCGTATTTTTTTGATGCCGACATGGCCCGGACCGATCAAAAAAACATCTGGGTTCTGTTTCCGGAATATATCAGCCGTAAGCAGCTTCGACGTGATTTTCGCGTGGATGTTCCGCACGGAACAATTATGGTATTCAAGAAAAATGGGGTGATATTCAAAAAACAAGTAATTAATTTAAGTCTGGGGGGTGCTTTCGGGGCTTTGATCGGCGATCGGAACAGGCTGGAGCCGGATTGGCCCCTGTGCGCAGGTGATGCATTGACGGGTATCGATCTGTTCTATCGATCGAAGCTTTCCGATCAGCGGGTGATCATTCGAAAAGCCGTGGTTATACGTTGTGAAGAAAATCCGGCGCTGTGCCGTTTTTGCTGTGCGATTCATTTTGCCGATATGAACAAGTCCGAAGAAAAGGCGCTCACAGAACTTATTTATGTCGTTCAGCGGGAATGCCGCCTGAATAGACTGCCAATTGCTGATTGACAATCGTTTCGACAGGCGGCTTTCCCCGTTTGCAGCGCTGCAGGGTTTTTTCGGAATCGGCAAAGACGGGTGCGGATGCTATATGGCGGTTTTGGTATGATCCATCACCCGATTCACGTACTGGCGCGTTTCGCTGTAGGGGACGTTGCCATTATAGCGTTTGACGGCTTCGGGGCCGGCGTTATAGGCTGAAAGCGCTTGTCTGACGTTTCCGCCAAACATATCCAGCATTTTTTTTAAATAACGGACTCCTCCGTCAATGTTCTGTTGGATATCAAAAGGGTTTTTCACCCCCAGGTCCCTGGCTGTTCCGGGCATCAACTGCATCAAGCCCTGCGCACCTGCGGGAGAAACCGCATTCACATCGTAATCGGATTCCGCCTTGATAACCCCTTTGATCAGTTTGGGAGAAAGTTGATACTGGATTGCCGCATCCTGAATGGCTTTTTCAATTTTATGGCTGTTGGCGCTGGATCTGAGTCGTGATAAGCCTTTGCGAAAAGCCGGGGAAAGCGTCGTTCCCCGGGAATTGGCCAAGTCGGACCGGGATGCGCCCTGTGCCCGGTCATTGGTTCCTGCATCCGGGGATTGCATGTTCTGAGTCTCGGGACCCAGAAGATATTCAGCGGCCTCCTTGTATGCGGTCACGCCGCGAGATGGATCCGTGGGTGTTTGACTGCCGGCCGGCGCTTGTATTGAATTGTGAGAGGTTGCGACCGGGTGCAGCCTGTAGCCCGCGACGGAAAGTCCTTTTGTGGTTTTGGGTTCGGTTTGCTGTACCGGTTTTTTAAAGGTTGAGAGAATTCCATTGAAATCGCAAGAAGCCTCCTGTGTTTTTTTCTGAGGTTTCAAATCCTGCCGGATCACCCTGTATCTTCCGGAGGTTTTTTTCATATAATCTTCGATTGTCATTTTGGATTCTATGGCCATAATTTCACTTCCTGCAGCTCAAAATGGGCGTTCATCCGCTCCATTTCAGTTATATGGAGGGGCTGCCAGTTTTTTGGCGCCCTGAATATTTTTTTGACATGTGTTCCGATTTTACATTCTTCATGCCGGACGGAATCTTTTCTTGATCCCAGCGCTCTCATGACATATGTTTCTATGATATGACCCTAAATGCCGGCTTCACCCGACGGCGGTTTCACCACCCGCCCGGTATCGCATCCTTTGGTTTGATTTTGCGATCTGCAGCGCTGAGAAAGAAAAATACAATGCAATGCAGCAAACGGTTATCAAAGAAAACTTAAATAATAATCGCGCGATGATTCCCACGGTTTCAGGAATTGACTCCAGTTGCGGTGCATATTCCGGAACGGATTTTGAGGGTTTTATGGATGAAACCTGTATATCGTCGTCCTTTTTACCGGTGGACGGCAAGTTTTCGTCATGATAGGGTTGAGAAAGGCTTTTAGTCGATAATGGGGTTTGATCGACGGCTACTGGCGGTTCAGCGGTGACGGGCGCCTGCATTGCAGGGGTTTCGTCAATGTGCTCCGTTTCAGGAGGCGGCGGAGCATTGACGGGAGTTGCAGTCTCGGATGATTGTGCTTGGACGACCGGCTGCCGTTTGGGTTTACTGCTTTGAGCATGCATCTTGCGCGGTTTGGCCGCCGCGGATTGATGTGCATGCTTGCTTCTGCCAAGCTGCGGATGCATCTTGGCAGGCGGCGGCTGCTGGTCATGGATTTGCGCAGAGGCTTGCAACTGTTTTGGGGAGGACTCGGTCGCCAGCTTCTGCATCATGATTTTGCCACCGCCATCGGCGGATTGGCTGGAATTAATTTTTAAGGGCAAATTTGCAGTTGCGGCATCATAACCCATCCCGAGACCGGGGAAAATCACTATCCATAATCCCAAAAAACGCGTAATCCTGGTTAAATAACGATAAAACGAATTCATAACGGCAGGCCTCCTTTTAAACGGTTTTCAATCTTATTTCAGGATGCCGGAAATTACTGCAATAAAAGTGCCATGCCATAGAAACCCGGCGCTTTAGCGGTTGCTCTTTCGGACATAGGCCGGATAACCGGCGGGTTCGTCAGCGGAATTGAAAAATAGACCGGTCCCGCTTAGCAAAATGACCGGTTATCGTTTTGTTGTAGAGGCTAAAGAATATTTGGAAGGATTTGTCATGCATTACGAAGGAATGATTATCCGGCCTCCCAGCGAGGCCAACAGCATCCTGCTTCAGGTGACGGTGGGATGTTCCCGGAACAAATGCACTTTTTGCGGAACATATCAGGGTGAGCGGTTCCGGATAAAAACCGATGAGATCATTCGGGCGGATATCGACTTTGCCGAAAAATATTGCCGGCGCCAGCGCCGGGTGTTTCTCTGTGACGGGGATGCGCTGATCATCCCTCAGAAGCGACTCATATCCATATTGACGGACATCAAACAGCGCCTTCCCTGGGTCACCCGCGTGGGGGCTTACGCCAATGCCAAAAGCCTGAAGCTGAAAACCCATCAGGAACTGGAAACCCTGCGCTCCCTGGGGCTTGGTATCTTATACATGGGACTTGAAAGCGGGGATGATGCGACCCTGCAAGCCATTCAAAAAGGGGCGCTGTCCGGGGAAATGATCCGGATGGGGCAAAAAGCCGGGCAGGCCGGATTCAAACTGTCCGTCACGGTGCTGCTTGGAATTGCCGGAAGGCGGCGATCGCGGATTCATGCACAGGAAACGGGCAGGGTGCTGTCGGCCATTGATCCGGAATATGTCGGTGCGCTCAGTCTGATGCTGATTCCGGGAACGCCGCTTTGCAAGGATTATGAAGCCGGCCGTTTCGTGCTGATCGATCCGGATGAAACGCTTCAGGAATTAAGGACCATGATCGAAACCACGCACCTGACGCGCGGGCTTTTTCATGCCAACCATGCCTCCAATTATCTTCCCATCCGGGCCAGGATGCCGGCGGAAAAATCGGCGACGCTGGCATTGATCGATCAGGCGCTGGCTGGCAAGATCGCCCTGAAACCGGAGCACCTCAGGGCATTGTGATTTGAATCGGGGGCTGTTGATGATAACGCATTGATATCATGGATATATAAAGAAAAGCTATGGGGTTATGGATATAAAACTGCTGCTGACAACGTTTGGAATGGTATTTCTGGCGGAACTCGGGGACAAGACGCAATTGGCGACATTTTGTCTGTCCGCGGATTGCGATTCAAAGCTTTCGGTGTTTCTGGGATCGGCCGGTGCGCTGGTGCTCAGCTCATTTATCGCCGTCATGTTCGGCGAGGCGATCAGCCGTGTGATTCCGCCGGTCTTTATCAAGATGGGGGCCGGAGTATTTTTTCTGGTGGTCGGAGTCTGGACGCTTTATTCAGCCATCCGGACCGGTTAGATATCAGTCCGCCAGAAAGGACTTGATCCGGGGCAGCGTTTCGGTCTCGCCGATGCGGGTGAGCGTGATCAGCATGGATCGGAAACATTCCCGAACGATTGCCGTTTTGGGTCTTGAAGACCGCATCTGGGCCTCCAGAGACTGGATGTCGGCAAGCAGTTCCGTCAGATCTTCAAAAGCCATGCCGAATTTTCCGACCCGGGGCTTCAGTTCGGTCAGTATATCCGTAATGACGGCGCTGATTTCTTTACCGACAGCCGGGTGATTCCCGAGTGTAACGCCGTCCGAGCCGGTGCCGGCAATATCCGCGAACCGGTTCTGTGCTTCAATGACGCCTTCTGCGGTAAGTCCGATGCCGCCGGCAAGGGTACGGATGTCTATCAGTCCCAGGCTCATCAGTTCTTCGGCGATATATTTGGAGGCCGATTTGTCCAGACCGGCCTCATTGCCGATTTCATGCATGGATACCTGTTTTCGGGTGTCGCCGCCGGTCTTGATAAACAGCGATCTGAAAAAAAGCAAGCTGGAATCGGGTAAAGAACTGGCTTCAGTCATGAGATCACTTGTTGATTTTTTCTCTTAAAACCGAAGAGCACCTGAAGGTTACAACCCTTCGCTGATCCAGCATCATATCTTCGCCGGTGGCCGGATTCCTTCCCCGTCTCTTGGCTTTGTCGTTGACGCAAAACTTGCCAAATCCGCTGATCAGAACATCATCACCGTCTTCCAGGGCCTTTTTAATAATTTCGAGCAAGGTTTCAACGACTTCAACGCTTTTTTTTGAGGGAAGTCCGATGGTTTCATGGATGGTATCAACGAGCTGAGCTTTTGTGAGCGTCATAGGCGGTGTTCTCCTGTAACTTAACCTGTAGAAGTCTATGGCTATTTTTGCATGGTTGAGCCTTTCGGCCGACCTGACTGCTTAATACGTCGATGTATTTCTTTTGTCAAGAAATTAAAAAAGTTACATTTATTATTCATGGAAATTCCGTTTGTCCTCCCGGCACCCCGGGGGATGTCCGGTGGTTGATTCTGAATGCGTTGTCTGATAAAAATCAGGACGCATGCGTATGACCTGCATGTGAACCAGGCATTATTTCTCAATCAACTTCTTGAAAGGATTTGTTTTTTTATATGAACAACGACACAAAGTCAACGGATCTTTCGGAAGACCTTCCGGGTAATCTGATCGTGCAGTATTTTGCTTATTTTGAGGAAAGTTTACTGAAAGGGATCGCCCAGAAATGCTCCCGGTTGATGGTCAATGAAAACTTTGGACTAATTTGTTCGCAAGAATATGCGGAGCCGTCCTTTGCGGAGATGGAGGAACTCGTTCTGGAAGAGTTGCGGGGAAATTTTGATGCAAAGGTTGCGGCAGCCATATCCCGCACGTGTCCCCATTTAGACGATGAGCAGGCGGATTCCGAACTGATCCGGCTGGAAAAGCTTTACAGAAAAGAGCACGGGGAACAGATTCAAGCCGCAACCCACGCTGCGATCAAGGATTTGAAAACGCGGGTAAAAAATCTTCAAAAAGAGGTGAAGTTGTTGAGACGGAAATATACGGTATGAGGCATGACCCGCATGACAGGGATCGGGTTGCGGATGCCGGAGTCGCCGGCTTTTTTGCTGCCGCCGACTCCCTGAGCGTTTGCCTGCGATTTTCAAAGCGACTCATGCCAGCTCTTTGACGGCGGACAGAACGGCTCCGTAGTCCGGCTCCTGCGTCACTTCCTTTACCAGTTGGACCAGCCGGACGATGCCGCTCCTGTCAATGACAAAAACGGCCCTTGCCAGCAGCCGAAGCTCCTTTATGATCATTCCGAATGCCGCGCCGAATTCGGCGGTGCGGTGATCGGACAGCGTAATGACCTTGTCGATTCCGGCTGCGCCGCACCACCGTTTTTGGGCAAACGGAAGATCCATGCTGATGGTGAGAACGACTACGTCCGTGTTCAGCTTGGCCGCTTCCGTATTGAATCGCCGGGTCTCAATATCGCAAACCGGGGTGTCCAGCGAAGGAACGGAGGCGATAATGCATATTTTTCCCTTGAATGATGAAAGCTTTACCGGCGTCAGATTCGTGTCCAGAACTTCAAAATCCGGAGCAGCCTTGCCGACTTCCGGCAGGCTGCCGATCAATGTCAATGGGTTCCCCTTCATGGTGATCGCTCCGTGATGCTCGGTCATGATCGTTCTCCTTTTTAAAAGCGATGAATGAAAATCGGCACCCGGTTTGGTTTCAGCCCTCCCCCGAAGCCCGCTGTTATCCCGGCTTCCTGCATCTGATTCTCTTTGCAAGAATAGATTGATTTTAATTCCATTGTCCGATAAAAAAAAGCCTCCACTGAAATGGAAGAAGCCGGTTGATGGGTTTTTCAGTGGAGGCGCTGAGCAAGAAAAACTGGTGACAGCACTTCTTGGACTCGTGCTTACTATAGCAACAATCCGGAAACGGGTCAACCGTCCGGAAGGTGGCGGAACGGATCTGGGGAATTTCCCGTGACAGACCATATCCAGAACTATCATCGTCATACCCTGTACGACCCCCTGAAGATGGGGGGCCCCGGGCTCGACTGGTCCAATCAGCCCGCCGTCTACAAAAACTATTCCGGGCTTGACCGCGTGAATCTGCCCGAGATAAGCGCTCTGCCCGATAAATCCTTCACTGAGCTGCTGAAGCCTCGTGAAGCGGCTCCTGCAGCAAGGGGCGTTTCCTTACAGGATCTCAGCCGCGTGCTGTATCTGGGCTACGGCATCACGGCCCGGCGTCAATCTTCCGGGGGTGACTTCTATTATCGCAGCGTGCCATCGGCCGGCGCACTCTATCCCTGCGAGCTTTATCTGGCCACGCGGTCGGTTTCGGGTCTTGCGGACGGCCTCTATCACCATGCGCTCCACCGCCGGGATATCGGTCGGCTTCGCACCGGTGTTTTTACGGATTTTCCGGCTGCGGGCCGGCCGCGTGAATCCTTTCCCGCTTCGGTCACCTTTTACATCACCGTAATTTTTTATCGCAGCATCTGGAAATACCGGGATCGCGCATACCGGTACCACCTTCTGGATACCGGACATCTGGTTGAGTCCCTGGTGCTGGCCATCAAGTCGCTGGATCTGCCCTGTCACGTGATATATGATTTTGATGATTCGGCCGTGAATGTATTTTTAGGGGTGGACAGCGGACGTGAAGCCTGTCTGGCTGTTGTCGGCATTCCCGGCGGTGCCCCGGAAGTGGCCGGCATTTCGCCCATCGAGGGGCTTTCTCATGCGGCTGCCAGCCGGGTATCCCCAAGGGAAGAGATGCCGGCGGCGATTCGGGAAATCCACGATGCTTCATCCCGTGTTGTCGGTGTCAAAGACCGGCAAAACGATATGCTTGCGGTATGCGGGGTCCGGCTCCAACACTGGCAGCCGGTCCATTTTGAGGAATGTTTTCCGGAAAAGATGAATTTTTCGCAGGCGGTGATGGCCCGGCGCTCCCGCAGGAATTTTATTCCCCGGCCTCTTGGCCGCAGGGAGTTTCAAGCCTTGATGCAGATCATCCAAATGCCCGATGAGGGGTGTTTCCAGCCCTTTTGTTTTGGTGCCTCCGGGATGGTTGTCGGCGCCTGTGAGGGCCTTGATGCCGGACAGTACTGGCTGAATCCCGCATCCCATGCCATCGGGCTGGTTCAGCGGGGCGAGATTGCCGCTGAAATGGCGCAAATCGCCTTGAATCAGCAGTGGATGGCATCTGCAGGGCTTCAATTTTTCTTTGCGGCGCCGCTTTCCGTCATTGAAACCTTGTGGGGGCCGCGCGCCTATCGCTACGCAATGATTTCGGCAGGCCGTCTGGCTCACCGGATTTATCTGGGGGCGACCGCCCTGGGGCTCGGCTGCTGCGGCATCGGGGCTTTTTATGACCGGGATGCCTCATCCTTGCTGAAACTGGACCCTCTATCCGACTTGCTGTATATGGTTGCCGCAGGCCCCATCAAACATCAACTCCAAAGGAGTGACCCATGAACATCACTTTTTACGGCGGAGCCAGGGAAGTCACCGGCTCCATGCATCTGCTGACCAGCGGCAATGACCGGATTCTTCTGGATTGCGGGATGTTTCAGGGCCGGCGCAAAGAAAGCGAGCTACGGAACAAAACCCTGCCGTTCAGCGCCAGGCTCGTTACGAATATGGTGCTTTCCCATGCCCATATCGATCATTCGGGCCGGATTCCGCTGCTTACCAAAGGGCCGTTTTCCGGCCGCATCATCTGTACCCGTGCCACGGCGGACGCCTGTGAATACCTTTTGCTGGACAGCGCTCACATCCATGAATCGGATGCCAGGTACCTGAACTATAAAACAGTTCGGGGGCTGCTGTATCAGATGAAAACATCTCCCGGAACCCAGGGCGTTTCCAAGTCCGACGCCAAAAAAATCCAGAATCTTCTAAAAAAAGATCAGCATGAGCTGAATGTCTCTGTGATCAACGGCTTTCTGGACAAATACCGTCTGGAAAAAATCATTCCCATCTACTCCAGCGAAGATGTGGAGCAGGCTCTGACTTATTTTGACGGATACCCTTACAATGAGACGATTTCCATCGGAAAGGAGATGAGCTGTTCGTTTTATGATGCCGGGCATATTCTGGGATCTTCCATCACGGCCATCCGGGCAAGGGAAAACGGACGCGCCGTCAATGTGCTGTATACCGGCGATATCGGGCGTTTTGACAGTCCCATTCTGAATGACCCCACGCTGAATTTTGATGAGGCGGATCGGAATGTGGATCTTCTCATCATGGAAAGCACTTACGGAAACCGGGTTCATGATCCCATGGAGGATTTGAAACCAAAACTGATGGATATCATAAATGAAACATATCGACGGGGCGGCACGATCCTGATCCCGGCCTTTGCATACGGCCGGACTCAGGAACTCCTTTACATGCTTCACGAATTGTATAACGCCGGACAGGTCCCCCGGATGCCGATTTATGTGGACAGTCCGCTCGCATCCAAAATCACGCGGGTTTTCGGCGAGCATCCCGAGGTTTTTGATGCCGGTACCCACAAAACATTTCTGGAAAAAGGACAGAATCCTTTTTACTTTGATCAGGTTCATTTCATCAGTTCCGTTGAAGAGTCCATGGCGCTGATGCGCGATGAGACTCCGCACATCATCCTTTCGGCCTCCGGCATGTGTGAAGCCGGTAGAATACTGCACCATCTCCGTCATAAAATCCACAACCCCCGGCATACCGTCCTGATCGTCGGGTTCATGGCTGAAAACACGCTGGGACGGCGGATACTGGAACTTGGCCAGGCCTATGAGGCTGCCGGCAGAACCGGGCCAGCGCCGGTGGTGCGTTTTTTAAACAAGGAATATCCGCTAAAGGCCCATGTGGTAAAGATCGGTGGATTCAGCGCCCACGCAGATCGGACGGAAATGATCAGGTTTCTGAAAGAATCGAATCTGCATATCAAAAAAATCGCCGTGGTGCACGGAGAGGAAGAACAGGCCCTGTCGTTTGGCAGACATCTGGAGGAGCAGGGGTATTGCGCAGCTGTCCCCCTTCCGGGCGAAACCATCATGATTTGAAATAAAGGCACCCAAACCGTGCAAACCGAAATCCGTTTTTTGAATCATTCGGGAGAGCGGCTTTCCGGGACGTATCACCGGCCTGAGACCCCTTCCGAACATGGCGTTGTGCTGGGGCACTGTTTTACCTGCACCCGGCATACCGGTATTCTGCGCCAAGCCGGGGCAAGGATTGCAGAGGCCGGGTTTCATGTCCTTCGGTTTGATTTTTCCGGAAACGGTCAGAGCGAAGGTGTATTTATCGAAACCTCCTATACCAAATACATCGCCGAAATGGCGGATGCCGCAAATTTTCTACAGGCAAACGGCGTGAAATGGCTGGGATTTGCCGGCCACAGTATGGGCGCGGCGGTTTCGGTGCTGGCGGCATCTAAACTTTCCGGGATACAGGCGGTCTGCGCGATTGCCGGACGCCTTACCGGCATGGACCCCAGCCGTATTTTCAGTCCCGATCAGCTACGGCAGTTTCAGGAAACCGAGCGGGTGGAATTTGTCAGCCGGGGCCGGCAACTGGAGCTGGACAGACGGTTCCTGAACGATATGCTGTCGCATGACTTGAGGGCTGCCGTGGCCTCCCTGAGCATCCCCCTTCTGATCGTTCATGGAACCCGTGATGAAATCGTTCCCGCAGACCAGGCACAAGAGGCGCAATCAATCAATCCGGATCATTCGCAGCTTGTTATGATTCCCGGAGCCGATCATTTTTTCAGCCTGCCGGAGCACCGGGATATTGCCGCGCGGGAAATTGCATCCTGGTTTGCCCTGAAAGTAGACTTTTCAGCCTTGACACTTGCCTGAATGGAGCCATATGGAAACGTGGAACGCCGATTATATGGAAGCCCAGTACCGGCTGTGGAAAACAAACCCGGAAGCCCTGTCCGCCGACTGGCGGTATTTTTTCAAAGGCTTTGAACTTGGAGGCAAGCAAGAGCCGCCGTCCGTTGCTGTCTGCGATGAAAACCGGATGCGGCTGCAATCCCGCGCAGATGCCCTGGTGCATCGTTACAGGGATATTGGGCACCTTCTGGCCTGCATGGATCCCCTTTCAGCCTGTCCCGTCGAGCATCCGCTGCTCAGTCCGGAATCGGTTCATCTTGCCGCGGATGATCTCGATCAGCAGGTCCATGCGCCTTTCCCCTCGCATGAAGTATTAAGCATCCGGGAGCTTATCAACCGGATGAAGCAGACCTACTGCCGGTCGATCGGTATCGAGTACATGCACATCCAAAGCCCGGAAGAACGTGAGTGGCTGGAATCGCAACTGGAGACCGCCGGTAACCGCCCGGAGCCGGACGCCGGTACCCGCGGGCGGATTCTCCATGCCCTGATACAGTCCACTCAATTCGAGCAGTTTCTGAACAAGGCCTATGTGGGGGTCACCCGGTTTTCCCTTGAGGGCGGCGACGGACTCATCCCGGCCCTGGATGCGCTTACCCGGGCGCTTTCTGCCGCGGGTTGCCGGGAAATCATTCTGGGAATGTCCCACCGGGGACGGCTCAATGTTCTGGCGCATGTTCTGAAAAAACCCTATGAAGAAATTTTTGCCGAATTTGAAAGCTGTTATGATCCGGACAGCCTGGTCGGTTCCGGGGATGTCAAGTATCATACCGGGTATCTGACCGATATCGAGGAGGACGGCCGTTCCCCGATGCGGATATATCTGGTGCACAATCCCAGCCATCTGGAGTCCGTGGACCCGGTGGTGGAAGGCATCGCCCGGGCCCGTCAGGATGCGCTGTCCGACAGCGCCGGAAAGAAAGTGATTCCTGTGCTGATTCACGGAGATGCCGCCTTCGCCGGTCAGGGCGTCGTTTCCGAGGTTTTGAATCTCTCCCGTCTCAAGGGCTATCACACCGGGGGCACGATTCATATCGTGATCAACAACCAGATCGGGTACACCACGCTCCCGGAGGACGCCCGCTCCACCCGCTATGCCACGGACTGCGCCAAAATGCTCATGGTGCCCGTCTTTCATGTCCACGGAGAGGATCCCGAAGCCGTGGTGCATGTCATGCATCTTGCGGCGGCATACCGCACGGCGTTTGCAAAAGATGTGGTTGTGGATATGGTCTGCTATCGGCGCTACGGCCACAATGAAGGCGATGAGCCGTATTTCACCCAGCCCCTGATGTATGAACGGATCCGGCAAAGACAGCCCCTCGATAAGCTTTATGCGGGCCGGCTTCTGGATGACGGCTTTGTCACCCCGCCGGAAATCGAGGCAATGGAGAAAACCGTCCGCGAGCGGCTGAATGCGGATTTTCAGAAAATTCACGGCTCGCAGTGCCTGTTCCCGCAGGCAAGGTTCTATGAAGTCTGGAAGGATTATGACGGCCGATACGTTCACGGCCCGGTGCCGACAGGTGTTGACATTGATCGGCTGACACGTATCAGCCGGGCGTTGGCGGTCATCCCGGATGGATTCCATGTCTATTCCAAAATATCGGCTCTTTTGAAAAAACGCATGGAAGCCATTGAAAAAGGGCAAGGCATTGACTGGGCCTATGCCGAGGCCTTGGCCTTCGCCTCGCTTCTGGACGAGGGAACGCCCGTCCGGCTGAGCGGCCAGGACGTTCGGCGGGGCACATTCAGTCAGCGGCATGCGTTTCTGGTTGATATAAAAACCGGCGCATGCCATGTCCCCCTTAACGGTCTGGGGGAATCCCAGGCCGAGTTTTCCGCCTGGGACAGCCTCCTGGCAGAGGCAAGCGTTCTGGGATTTGAATACGGGTATTCCATGGTTGAGCCATGCAAGCTCGTCATCTGGGAAGCCCAGTTCGGAGATTTCATCAACAATGCCCAGTCCGTGATCGATCTTTACCTGGCCAGCGCGGAGAGCAAATGGCAGCGGCTGAGCGGCCTTGTGCTGCTTCTGCCCCACGGCCTTGAAGGCCTTGGCCCGGAGCATTCCAGCGCCAGGCCGGAAAGATTTCTGCAGCTTTGCGCGGACGAGAATATGCAGATCTGTTATCCCACGACGCCGGCCCAGTATTTTCACCTGCTTCGCCGGCAGATGCACCGAAAAGTCCGAAAACCCCTGGTGATTCTGACACCTAAGAGCCTGCTGCGAAACCCCCTGGCGGTGTCCCGCAGTCAAGATCTGACCGATGGCTTGTTTCAGGAAGTTCTGGATGAACCTGGAAACTCAGAAACAGTTCAGAGCGTCATTATCTGCAGCGGCAAGATCTATTACGAACTGATTCAGAAAAGAGATGCTTTGAAAAGGCCGGAAATCGCTATCGTGCGGATCGAGCAGTATTATCCGTTTCCCGAGGAAAGCCTTCGGCAGGTGGCGATGCGGTATTCGCAGGCCGAAACCTGGAAATGGGTTCAGGAAGAGCCGGAAAACATGGGCGCATGGTGGTTTGCCCGCCCGCTGCTGGAAGGCATTCTTCACCAGCCGCTGATTTATGTGGGCAGAAAACCCTCTGCCAGCCCCGCCACGGGGTTTCCCAAAATTTATCGCAGGGATCAGGACGCGATCCTGGATCATGCTTTTAAAGGGCTCCCGGTCCCGAAACGGTGAACGAAGAAACCTTCTATAGCGCCGCCCAGATGATCCATTGCCATGCCGCTGGATTGAAATGAAAACGTCATGTCTTGAAATCCATGCCGGATCATTTCATGACAGGGGGCAATCGGCTGACCGATATTGACATATCCGCCGATCGCCACGTTGTTGCCATCTCTAATGAAGGTGCTTACCGCCTCTTTTAAAGTCGTGCGGTTGTCTCTCTTGGATTTATCTTTGCCAACCAACGCAGTTCTTGCTTCATCCGGCGTCAAACCTGTCCAGAACATAAAAAGCCTTTCATTCATAAAAGCGGGATCATCGTTTCGGCCACAGCGCTGGTCCGCCGTATTTTCCTTTCTTCAATAGGAGAAAGAATCCGTTCAGACAATGCATTATCGGAACGGAACGATGATCAAGAATCATAAAAACAAAAAGTGACAAACTGAATTCCTGTCTTAATAACTTTGTTACTTTAAATATTATCATAATTTTCAAATCCGACGATATGTAAATATATCAATTTGATATAATTAAATAATAAAATCAAGCTGATCGACAATATTACGCATATCAGAGAATAATATTCTACTTACATAACAATATTATCTACTGATATCATTAATATTAAATCAAGATACAAATTTATCGTAACGATGTTCTTTTTATTGATTTGTGGATGGAATTATTCTGTCAAGTGGTTCCAGGACAAAGCCGTTTTGTCAAAAAAATGATGAAAATATAACATTTTTTGTCGTTATTTTTGCTCTTCCGGTGGCTGAAAAACAGACATTACAACCCGGTACATCCAAGAATCCGATCGAGGATACGGATAGACTCTCGGTCTGATCATTGAAATAGATCCCTTAAGAGCACAGATCAATTTTTTCAAAGGGATTGATACTGAAATGCGAATTAGTGTAATTTTTATGGCACATTAATTGCTTTCCTGCTTTCAGGAAAAACAAAAACTTTTCGTCTGATAAAGGCAAACCATCCGAAAGGGTGGGACGCAAAGCTTCTGGCCTAAGTTTCTTCAAGGAATATGGCAGCAGGGTTACCGGGCGGGAAAGGCACCTCCTTAATGCCTTACTGCCGGTATTCATTAAGGGGGTTATTTTATGGGCACCCAACGATTAATTTCGCGTTTCCGCTCCAACTTTATTCCTGCAATTACTTTTTTTGCTTCTCTGCTATTTTTGATCTGTATCGGACCCGGCGTCAACCAGGGCCTGGCAGCCCAGGTGACGCTGGCCTGGGATGCCAATGCCGATCCCGCAGTGGCTGGTTACAAACTCTATTATGGAACTGCATCCAGGATTTACGGTACGCCGGTGGATGTCGGCAAAGTCACGCAGTACACACTGACCGGCATTCAAGAAGGTGCAAACGCATATTTTGCGGTCACCGCCTATGACGCAAGTCGGAATGAGAGCGCATTTTCAACAGAGCTTGCCTGTTTTACGCTGGTGCCTGCCCCGGGCGTCAATGGTAGCATCAGTCCTTCAATCACGGCGGTGGTCGCACGCGGCATGAATCAGACCTTTGCGATAACACCGGCAAGCGGCTTCGCAGTTGCAGACGTACTTGTGAACGGGGTTTCAGTCGGAGCAGTATCATCCTACGCGCTCTCAAACATCTCTGCAAATTACAGCATCACCGCACGGTTCACAACCATACAGACACCCACAAAAGCCATCACACTGTGGAGGAATACAGTTACGGGAGAGGTCGTAATCTGCTATATGACCGGTGAGAATGGGACAACGCTAAGCAGTTACACCAATCTTCCGACAGTCGCCGATCAGAACTGGAAAATCGTCGGTACGGCCGACTTCAACGGAGACGGCAAGCCGGACATCCTGTGGCGGAATACACAGACCGGCGACAATGTTGTCTGGTACATGACCGGTGAGAAAGGATCGACGTATAGCAGTTATGCTTATCTTCCCACCGTTGCTGATCAGAGCTGGACAATGGTCGGGTCCAACTGACAGTTACGTCGGGCGGTCGCAGCCTCAGTTTATTGGCTTGTGGGGACATTGCATTCAGTGACATTGTCAGGACATTGACGTTCTGTCGTTGATAGGGATTGAACGAAGCAATAACACCAGAAAACATTTATCTTTTCTGGTCATCTTTCTGATAAGTCACTGCAATATTCAGCAGATCAAGCTGCGGCCCGATATGATCCATCAATGCGAACCGCATCAGGGGAACAGGCTGGAGGGGAGAAACCGCAACTTCGATAATCGCCGGATTTTCTATAAATTTCTGAACAGCCTGAAGCCCGTCCTTGACAGCCGGCGGGTTTTGTTTCTGAATTTCCAGACTTAACCGATCGATCAAGCCGGAAACAAATTGCTCCTTGCTTTGACCGGACTGCCGGGCGCCGAATTGAACAAGTCTTTGCGTCATGGAATCATCGCGATATTTCAGGGTAATTCCGGATATCGCCACCGCCGGCAGCATGGCAACCAGCGTTAAAGGACTGCTTGGAACCGATTTTATAACAGCCAGATCCAGGTTGTTCAGCCTGGCTGTAATCTCAAGCTGCCCCATGTCTGCAACACGAATGCGCGCCTGCTGGATCTCCAGATCGTTTTTTATCGGATCATAGCGGTAGGCATACTCCGCATCGGCCTCGATACCCGTATATCCGAGCTGCGAAAGTACCGGCGCCGCCCCCTTTATGAATGAATCGTCCGGGCGGATGTGAATTCCTTGCATTTCAACATGCATGAAAGATGGAATTTCATGATGGATGTCAAATGAATGCAGCACCAGTCGATCAATGGCGACAGGACGATCCGAATCCTTGAATTTTATGGAAACCTGGCGGGCCTGGATGGTTTTTGCAAAAAGTCCCACTTCCAGAGATTGGAAAGTGAGGCCGGAAATCCTGTCCGTCTGATTCGCCCATTGTTGAATGCGGCTTTTGGCATCGGCTTCAATATAATATTTCAGTCCCAGATAGGCGCAAATACTCACAAATAGCAGCGCGCCCGCCATGATTGCAAAGTGTTTCCGGGTCATTTTTCCTCCTCCGTCATGCCGTCTCGTATTGATAAAACGCTCCCAACCTGTTACTGTTGCGGCAGATTATGGAACCTCATACCACCTGCACCCTTTTGGCGGCCTTTGTCCTTGATCTGATCCTAGGTGATCCGCTCTGGTTGTTTCATCCGGTTCGATGGATGGGCTCGTCCATTTCAAGAATGGAGCCTGTTTTCAGACAGTTGAAGATACCACTTGTCATTTCAGGCGCGCTGTTTACCGGATCGCTGGTTCTGGGTGCCTGGGGAATTGCCGCTCTTCTGATGCAACTGGCCGGTATCCTTCATCCGGCCTGCAGGCTGATCCTTGAAACCCTTTTGATCTATTATTGTATCAGCCCGTCCTCGCTCGGAAAAGCAGCCGGAGCGGTTGACGATGCACTGATATCCGGTGGATTGCCGAAGGCGCGAAAAAAGATTTCCTTAATTGTGGGGCGTGATACCGAACACCTCTCGGAACAGGGGGTGATTCGAGCCGCTGTTGAAACCGTTGCTGAAAATCTTGTGGACGGCCTCATTTCTCCGCTGTTTTATGCCGCCATCGGCGGCGCCCCGCTGGCCATCGCTTACCGAATGGTGAATACACTGGACTCCATGGTTGGATACCGCAATGACGCTTATCTGCATTTCGGCAAGGCTTCCGCGCGCCTGGACGATATCGCCAATTTTATCCCCGCACGGCTTTCGGTTCCGGTTGTCGCTCTGGCGGCGCAGCTTTTGTCCGGAAGCGGAATGCGCGCTTTCAAAACCGCCTTTCATGAAGGAGCACACCATGCCAGTCCGAATTCCGGCTATCCGGAAGCTGCATTTGCAGGCGCATTGTCCGTTAAGCTGAACGGCCCGAGCTCATATCATGGCAGGCTGGTCGATAAATCCCATATCGGCATTGCCTTCGGGAATGTGAGGCAAAGCGACATCCGAAAAGCCCGCGACCTGATGCTGCTCTGTTCGTTACTGTGGACATTTCTACTGGCGGTGATTACTGCCGCCAGATAACCTAGGCCCCTCAGTCAATTACGCCTTTTTGTTCGGTGCAATCTTATTCCGTCATTAACCCTGAAAATCTGCCGGCCGCCATGTATCCGAAACCGCCCAAATCCTATAAAACCGCCTTTCCATTTAAGATCAGCGCGCCGTCGTTCATTCATCCGGACGACTACATCCCCAATGTTCAAGTACTGGGGCCGTTTCTGAACGAAATCGAACTGCTTTGCTTTGAAAGCCGCCTCGCTTGCCTGCCCTCAAGAGAAACAATCCGGGAACTGGCCGATCTGTCTAAGGAATTCCGGTTCACTTACAATGTGCATCTCCCGTCGGATCTGGACCCGGGAAGCCCGGAGCGCGCGGATCAAAACCGGTTTGTTGAAAGCACGCTTCGGATCATGGATCTCACCCGGCCCTTGGCGCCCACGACCCATATCCTTCATCTGCCCTGTAATCAGACTCCGATCGGAAAAACTTGCGACACTGCCTGGCGGAGCCGGATTTCAGGCTGCCTGCACAGGTTAAGGGACGCAGGCGTTTATTGCCCCGCCTTTTCCATTGAAACGCTCAATTATCCGCTGGAATGGATTGAAGAGATTCTTCTGGAATACGATCTTCGCGTCTGCCTGGATTTCGGGCATCTGATCGTAAATCATGAAAATATCGAATCCGCATGCCGTCATTTTGCCGCGCGTACGGAAATGATTCATTTGCATGGCGTTAAAAATGGAAAAGATCACCAGGCGCTGGATGTCTTGGATCAGAGCAGGCTTGACGAGATATCGGCTTTGCTCAAGCAGTTTTCCGGAACTGTATCCATCGAGGTTTTTTCATTCAACCACCTGATGGCTTCGCTTTCGGTACTGGAAAGGATGATGGGGTAAAAGCCGGTCATGTCCGATCATTCAAAAGGGCTGATGATGATCAGCATAACGGCCGTTCTCTGGGGCATCCTGGCCGTTGTGCTCAAATATGCGCTCCAGCGGTTCAGCGGCAATACCATCATCTGGTTTCGGTTTACATTTTCACTGGTGTTTCTGGCCGGATATTATCTCATTCATCAGCCCCGGTTTTTTAAAATCCTGATCGAGCCGCCGGTCCTGGGTATTCTTGCCGGACTGGCCATGGCCGGCAACTATCTGGGTTTTACCAGCGGCGTGGCACTGACCTCTCCCAGCAATGCCCAGATACTGATCCAGATCTCTCCGCTTCTGGTGGCGGTTGTCGGCGTTGTTTATTTCAAGGAAAGTCTCACCCTGCTTCAGAAGTCCGGCTTCGGCATTGCAGCCGCCGGTTTCCTGCTGTTTTACTGGGATCAGCTCCATCATCTGGCGATCTCCTCTCAGCAATACAGCCGGGGCAACGTCTGGATCGTTTTTGCTGCAATCACCTGGGCATTTTTTGCAGTTTGCCAGAAGCTCCTGGTGCGGATCTGGACCCCCCAGCAAACCAATTTGCTGATTTATCTGGTTGCGGCCCTGATCTTTTCCCCCCTGGCTGTTTTTAGCGAATTCCAGGGGCTGGGCTTTACGGACTGCCTGACGCTGATATTCCTTGGCGCAAACACCCTCATCGCCTACGGCACTCTGGGCGAAGCCCTCAAACTGCTGCCTGCCAACCAGGTGAGCGCCATCATTGTCCTGAACCCGCTCATCACCCTGATCGTTGTGAGTGCGCTGTCGGTTCAGAAGCTTCCCTGGCTTTCATCAGAAAGCACCACCCTGGTCGGTTATGCCGGAGCGCTTTTTCTCCTGGCAGGCGTCGGGCTGGTGGTCAAAAAAGAATAATTCAGATCAACGTTGCGATATCCACCAGCGGCAGTCCAAACGCCTCAGCAACCCCGCTGTAGGTCACATGCCCCTGGATCACATTGGCGCCGGAGCGGATTTCCGGGTTGTCCTGCATCGCTTTTTTCCAGCCTTTCCTGGCGATTTCAAGGGCGTACGGCAGCGTGGCATTGGTCAGTGCCATGGTTGATGTCTTTGCCACGGCTCCAGGCATATTGGCCACACAGTAATGTATCACGCCATCGATGATATAGGTCGGATCCGTATGGGTCGTTGGCTTTGAGGTTTCAAAACAGCCGCCCTGGTCAATGGCCACATCCACCAGCACCGATCCTTTCTTCATGGTTTTCAGCATATCCCGGGTTATCAGCCGGGGCGCCTTGGCGCCGGGGATCAGTACCGCACCGATCACGACATCGGCTTCCTTTACAAGTTTTCGAATGGCGGCCGGGGATGACATCAGCAAAAAACAGTTGCTGGGCATAACATCGCTGAGATAGCGCAGTCTGTCCAGGCTGGCATCCAGAAGATATACTTTGGCGCCCAGACCGCAGGCCATTTTGGCGGCATTGGTTCCCACGATTCCGCCGCCGATCACCAGAACGGTTCCGGGATCCACACCGGGAACACCTCCCAGAAGCACGCCCTGACCGCCCTGGGCCATCTCCAGATACCGGGCCCCTTCCTGAACCGCCATCCGGCCGGCGACCTCGCTCATGGGCGTCAGCAGCGGCAGGGTTCTGTCTGCTTTCTGAATCGTTTCATAAGCGATATTGATGGATCGGGACCGTATCAGTGCCCGGGTCAATTCTTCCGCTGCGGCCAGGTGAAGATATGTAAATACGATCTGGTCTTTTCGAATCAGACCATACTCGGAAGGCAGCGGTTCTTTGACGTGCATGACCATTTCAGAGCGGCCGAATACCTCCCCGGCTGTTTCAATGATCTCGGCACCTGCCCGGACATAAGCGTCATCATCAAAGCCGCTGTTTAATCCGGCGTTTTTTTCCACCAGCACCACCAGGCCTTTCTGCTTCAGAACCTCCACCCCGGCCGGTGTCATGGAAACGCGATTTTCAGACGATTTGATTTCTTTTAATATTCCTACGATCATCGGCATTACCTCCCCTATTGGTCCTTGCAATCATTTGCCGACCTTGAGTTTTTGCCCGGAGCGGATCGAATCCGTCGGCCCCAAATTGTTTAATCGCCGCAATTCATCAACCGTCAGCCCGTAAGTCTTGGCAAGGCCATACAAAGTTTCCAGCGGTTTGACTTCATGGTATTTTTCAGTCGCCACCTTTTTCTCCGGTGTTTCAGCCGGCTTGGCCGGGCTGACGGCCTCTGTTTTCGGAGCGGCCGGCTGCTTGGGCGCTGATTCCATTTTAATATGAGACGCCGGCTGCTTGGGTGCTGATTCCGGCTTGGTCTGTGCCGCCGGCTGTTTCGGAGCGGATTCCGTTTTCACCGGAGCAGGCTGTTTGTGAAGGGAATCGAGTTCCCTTGTCATCTGGTCAAGACGCTGGGCGGTTGACGCGCCAAGTTTGTCGAGTCTTGCAGACACCTGCTCGATTTTATCATCCTGGAGGGCCAATTGCGCAACTTTCTGGTAATTTTGTTCCATCTCGGCCAGCTTGATTTCCATTTTCTTGAGTTTTGCTTCCACATCGGCGATCGGCTTTGTATCGACAGGGTTTTTCAGCATGGGAAGAAACACGAAAAGCGCAAGCAGAACAAATACACAGGCACCGACAATGACCAGCAGCAGCCCGCTGTTTTTACTCAGATTGGACATAAAACTCTCCACATTTCCTTTTTTCCAGGGAGAATAGGCATCTTCCGGATAATAATCTTCATCCGGACCCTGGCCCTGTTCGGCTTCAGCGCCTCTCCTGTCTCTGAATGCATCACGTGAAATTCTTTCTGGCATAATCTTCCTCCGCCTTGATATGGATTAAAGTATAACGTGCTGTGATCCGCTTGCAGGCAAACGGCTTTACTGCTTACAGCAACAGCCGTCGGCCACACCGATTATCCGTGATTTTGCCGGAAATCAATCCCGACCTTCTACCCGCTAACGGTTCATCCGCGAAAAAAAATGATGAACCCTGTCCACGACATATTCCTGTTGATCGCCGGAAAGTTCCGGATAGACGGGAAGGGCCAATGTCAGCTCGGCCGCAAGTTCGGCTTCCGGAAAATCTTTCTTGCCGTAATTCAGATATGAAAAACACTTCTGAAGGTGCAGCGGTACCGGATAATACACCTCGGTCCCGATCTCCGATTCCTGCAAAAACGCCCGAAGTTCATCCCTTTTTTCGGCAACGCGGATCACATACTGATTGAACGTATGCCGGCACTCTTTTTCCACGGGCAGCATCACCCGCTCCGTCAGGCCGCACTGTGAAAACAGCTTGCGATAGGTTGCAGCATGATCCTGACGCAGCCTGGTCCACTGGTCCAGATAATTCAGCTTGACCGATACGATGGCTGCCTGAAGCGCATCCAGCCTGAAATTGCCGCCGATCAGACTGTGATGATATTTGGGATGAGCGCCGTGATTGCGCAGCATGACTATCGTATCATGACAGGCCTTGGACAGGGTGGTCACCATGCCGCCGTCACCAAACGCGCCAAGGTTCTTGGATGGGAAAAAGGAAAAACACCCGAAATCACCCATAGCCCCCGCCCGTCGGTCCTTGTATTCAGCGCCGATTGCCTGAGCCGCATCTTCGATAACCGTCAGGTGATGAACCCCGGCAATTTCAAGGATCGGATCCATTTGCGCGCACTGCCCGTAAAGGTGCACCGGAATTATGGCTTTCAGACGCCCTTTTTCTGCGGGGCACATTCCGTCAATTGCGGCGGATATGCCTTCGGGAGAAATATTATAGGTTGACGGATCAATATCCACAAAACAGGGACGTGCGCCCACGCGGGCGATGGAACCTGCGGTTGCAAAAAAAGTATACGGCGTTGTGATGACGATATCGCCGGCAGTTATGCCGGATGCCATCAAGGCAATGATCAGTGCGTCCGTCCCCGACGAAACCCCTGTGGCGTGGGCGGCACGGCAGTACTGCGCCACCTGTTTCTCCAGGGCTTCCACATGCGGCCCAAGAATAAAATACTGGCTGTCGTAGATTTCTTCCGTGACCCTGAGAACAGCCTGCCGGATCTGCTGATACTGACATTTTAAATCCAGAAGCGGAACCTTCATGAAACCTCGATTCAAAACAAGGGGCGGCTTTTTACACCTTTTGCCTGCGTTCTTTGTTCTATATACTTTGCAATCAGGCGGCCGTTTCAGCCGTTATCGTTACCTGAATCATGATCAGCATGTCGCTGTTGCCGTTTTCAATCGTCGCCTGATTTTCCGGCCCAAGGCGCAGGGACTGCCCGGCTAAAAGCCTCATGGACTCCGGTCCGACCAAAGCTTCGGCAGCCCCGTTTACAATGACTATTGTTTTGGATTCCGACGGCTCAGCCTTCACCGTCACGGATGATCCCGGATATACGATCATTCGGCCGACCCGGTAATGCTCTTTGGCTTCCAGGGATGTCAAGCTGCCCCACGGCTTGGATGCCGTGGTATGCTGCTGGCACTCCCACCGCCCTTTTGCCTTGAGGGTGGCCACAATGGATTTGACATCCCGGCTGTTTTCAATATCCGAGACAAAAATCGAATCCTGGGTTTCCACGATCACCACATTGTCCAGGTGATTGGCGGCGATCAGACGTTCATGGGCCATGACAAAACAGTGATTTGAGTCATTGCTGATGACATCGCCATGGAGAACATTCTGATTTTCATCCTTGGGCAGAAAATCGTACAGCGATTTCCAGGACCCGATATCGCTCCAGCCGAAATCCGAAGGCAGCACAGCGCCTTTCTGCGTTTTCTCCATGATCGCCACATCGATGGAGATATTGGGAAGCACCTCGTAGTCCTCCAGTTGCAGGGCGCCGGATGCCGCGGCAAGGGTTTTTACCCGATGATAGAGATCCGGTTGAAATGCTTTGAACTCCTCGGCCACAACCGATGCTTTAAAAGCGAACATGCCGCTGTTCCAGAAATAATTGCCGGCCTCGACATAATGCCGGGCTGTCTGAAGATCGGGCTTTTCCACAAACCGGTGGATGGAAAGCGCGCCTTCGCCGATTTTGTTCCGTCCTTCGATATAACCGTAACCGGTTTCCGGATACCCCGGCCGGATGCCGAAGGTAACGATATAATCCGCTGCCGCAAGACGGATGGCGGATGCCAGTTTGCCGTGGAAACTTTTCTCGTCCTGAATCACATGATCGGCGGGAAAAACACAGACAATGGCATCGGATTCGTTTCGAAGAATGTCAAAAAGCGCCAGAAGAACGGCCGGAGCCGTATTGCGCCCGCAGGGTTCGCCGATCACGTTTTCATCGGCCCTGATACCGATCGATTCCATATGCCGGGATATCTCAAGGGAATGCTCCCTGCCGCAGACGATTTTCACCCTGCTGCTGTCCAGTACCGGTGAAAGCCGTTTGATGGTGCTCTGAATCAGGGAATCGTTGCCGATAAAGCGGACCAGTTGCTTGGGATACAGTTCCCGCGATACAGGCCAGAGACGCGTGCCGGAGCCGCCGGCAAGCAGCACCGGATAGACCGGAAGATGGGGCCGGGTCATTTTCAGGATTTTCCTTTTCTGTTCGGATAAGCTTCCCTGGGTCGGCCGTTGGATACCGCGGGGCTGCAATCCGTCTGAACCGCCGGATATCCCAGAAGCAGATCGATATCGCGTTTGAGCTTGCCGCCTGCCTGGACTTTCAACGCCTCGGGAAGGGATATGACAATCCGGGTACGCTCCGGGCCGTTCAGGCAAAGCATGGCCGGACAGGCGCCCGGATGGCTGCCCATGACATCCCGAAGCCTGAGCAGGGTTTCCCGCTGGATGCGGGACATGTCGATATTGACATGAAGGGTCGCCGCCCAGGTCTCCTCGGCCTTTTCCAGGGGGATCAGGATTTCCGCCAGTATTTTGACCGCCTTATCGTCTTTCTGGACTTCACCCTGGACCATGACGGCGACATCCCCGGACAAAAGATCACCGACAGCCGCATATAGACTGGAAAAAACCGTGATCTCAACGCTTCCGTTCATATCTTCCAGGGTGACGAAGGCCATCAGTTCATCGCGCCGGGTTTTAATCACCTTGACGCTCCGGACGATGCCGCCGATGCGGATGATTTCCCCGTCCGCTTTATCTGCAAGCGTCAGGGAATCCGCAGTTGCAAACTTATCCAGAATATCCTCGAATCCCTGCAAGGGATGCCCGGTAATATAAAACCCCAGGATTTCTTTTTCCAGCAGGAGCCGCTGCTTTTCATCCCATTCCGCAATATCGGGAAGCGGCGAATGACCGATTTTCTCCGCTTCCTTGATGCTTCCCCCAAAAAGGCTCAGTTGGGGATCCGAGCGCTTTCTGTGAGCCATTTGCCCGTAGTCGACCGCATCATCGAGGGCGGCCATGATCTGGGAACGCCTTGCGCCTGTGGAATCAAAGGCCCCGCATTTGATCAGGCTCTCGATCACCCGCTTGTTGACTTTCTTTAGCTCCACCCGCTCGCAAAAATCATATATGGACGAAAACCTGCCGTTTTTGCGCTCCGCGATAATGCTGTCGATGGCGGCCTCACCAACGTTCTTGACGGCAACCAGGCCGAACCGGATTTTGGAACCTGCAACCGTAAAGCTTTTTTCACTTTCGTTGATATCCGGCGGCAGCACATCGATATCATGGCTGCGGCATTCGGCAATGTACTTGACCACGCCATCCGAAGAGTTCATTTCGCTGGTCAGAAGCGCGGCCAGAAGCTCAACCGGGAAATGGGCCTTTAAATAGGCGGTCTGATAAGCAATCAGGGCATAGGCGGCGCTGTGGGATTTATTGAATCCATAACGGCCGAATTTTTCCATCAGATCAAAGAGCTGGCTGGCCTTGTCCTTGGCGATGCCCTTGTTCTGGGCCCCCTGAACAAAACGGTCCCGGTGTTCGGCCATGATTTCGGCGATCTTTTTCCCCATGGCTTTTCGAAGGTCATCTGCTTCGGACATGGTGTAATTGGCCAGCTCGGCCGCAATCTTCATGACCTGTTCCTGGTAGACGATCACGCCGTAGGTTTCCTTTAATACCGGCGCCAGCTCGGGCACCAGATATTCCACGGTTTTCCGTCCGTGCTTTCGATCCACAAAATCATCCACCATGCCGCTTTCCAGGGGGCCGGGACGGTACAGCGCCACCAGGGCCGTAACATCGTCAAAGCATTCCGGTCTCAGGCGGACAAGTAGATCCTTCATGCCGGAGCTTTCCAACTGGAAAACGCCGGTGGTATCTCCGGATGCCAGCAGGCGATAGGTATCGGAATCAAATAAATCCAGATCCAGAAGATCCGGAGGCGTTTTGCCCTGATCCTTGATCATTTGAAGGGCGCCTGCAATAACGGTAAGGTTTCGAAGCCCCAGAAAATCAAATTTGACAAGGCCGATCTTCTCCACGCACTTCATGTCGAACTGGGTGACAACCTCACCTTTTTTTCCCCGGAACATGGGCAGGTAATCCACCAGGGGGCGGTCTCCGATGACAACGCCCGCGGCATGGGTCGAGGCATGGCGGGGAAGCCCTTCCAGAACTTTGCAGATTTCGATGAGCTCCCTGACTTCGGACCTGCTTTCCACCATTTCCGCAAGCTTGGGCTCCTGCTTGAGCGCCTCGTCCAGGCTGATGTTGAGCACATCCGGTACCAGTTTGGCGATGGCGTCCACCTCGCGCAGGGGAATGTCCAGCGCCCTTCCCACGTCCCGGATCACGGCGCGGGTTTTGAGCTTTCCGAATGTAATGATCTGGCTGACGTAATCGCCCCCGCCGTAGCGGTCCACCACATATTTGTAAACCTGCTCCCGGCCGTTGATGCAAAAATCCACGTCAATATCCGGCATGCTTTTGCGGCCCGGATTCAGAAACCGTTCAAATATCAGCCCGTGTTCCAGGGGATCCAGATCGGTGATTCCCAAAGAAAAGGCCACCAGGCTCCCGGCCGCGGATCCGCGGCCCGGACCGACGGGAATCAGGTTCTCCTTGGCATACTGGATAAAATCCGCAACAATCAGAAAATAACCGGGAAACCCCATGTCCTTGATGGCGGCCATTTCGTATTCCAGGCGCTCAAGGTAGGGTTTTTCATCCCGATCCGGGTGTTTTTTAAGAATCTGGCGCCATACCCGCGCATATCCCTTACGGGTTTTTTCATCAAAAATAGCGTCCGCGGAACGCTCACCCGCGGATTCATATTTGGGAAAATGAAATGTCTTGAAATCAAATTCCAGGTTGCACCGCCCGGCGATATCGACGGTATTGGCAAGGGCGCCGGGATAGGATTTGAAATCCGCGACCATTTCATCCCTGGACTTGAAATAGAGCCGGTTCGTCCGGAATTTGAAGCGCTCCGCATCGTGAACGGTTTTTCCGGTCTGGATACAGAGCAGCACATCATGGGCGTGGACATCGTCCGGGTCCAGATAATGGCAGTCGTTTGTCGCAACCATGGGAATGGACAGGCGGCGGCTCATATCCAGCAGGGCCTGGTTGACGTTATCCTGGATTTCGATTCCGTTGTTTTGAACTTCCAGGAAAAAATTCCCCTCCCCGAAGAGGCCGAGATAAAACCTGGCGGCTTCATCTGCCATATCCTGCCGTCCATCCGTGATGAGCCGGGGAATCTCTCCATGAAGACAGGCGGAAAGGGCGATGAGACCCTTGGTGTGATTTTTTAGAATCTCCTTGTCAATCCTGGGTTTGTAATAAAATCCATCAAGCTGCGCAATGGTGGCCAGCTTGCACAGATTCCGGTAGCCTTCCATGTTTTCGGCCAGCAAAATGATATGAGAAAGCCCTTTATTGTCCTGGACTGTTTTTTCGGCAATGGAGCGCGGCGCAACATAGCATTCACACCCGATGACCGGCTTGATGCCGGCTTTATGGGCTTTTTGATAAAAATCGACGGTTCCGAACATGGTCCCGTGATCCGTAATGGCGACACTGTCCATGCCGTATGTTTTCACGCGCTCCAGAAGCGGCTCTATGCGAATGGCGCCATCCAGCAGGCTGTACTGGGTGTGAACGTGAAGATGAACAAAATCGGTCATTGCCGTCTTTCCCTAATCCATCCGGTAATTGGGCGCTTCTTTGGTAATGATCACGTCATGGACATGGCTTTCCCTGAGTCCGGCGGCGCTGATCCGGATAAAAGCGGCCTTTTCCCTGAGCTCCGCAATGGACTTGCATCCGGCATACCCCATACCCGCCTTGAGCCCGCCGATGAGCTGAAATATATTGGCGGAAAGCGTTCCCCGGTAGGGAACCCGTCCCACGATGCCTTCAGGCACAAGCTTGTCATCTTCTTCCTGCTCCGTCTGGTAATAGCGGTCCTTGCTGCCTTTTTTCATGGCTTCCAGCGACCCCATGCCCCGATACACCTTATAGCTTCTGCCCTGGAAAAAAATAGACTCCCCCGGGCTTTCCTCGGTTCCTGCAAAAAGACCGCCGATCATCACCACATGGGCGCCCGCACCGATGGCCTTGGTCACGTCACCGGAAAATTTGATGCCGCCGTCCGCGATCAGCGGAACGCCTTTGCGGTTGCAGACTTCCTTGCAGTTCATGATCGCCGTCATCTGGGGAACGCCGGCGCCCGCGACAATGCGCGTTGTGCAGATGGAGCCCGGGCCGATGCCGATCTTGACCCCGTCAACGCCGGCCAGAATCAGATCTTCCGCGCCTTTTTCAGTGGCCACATTCCCGGCGATGAGCTCGATATCGCTGAAGGTCTGCTTCAGCATAACCACCGCATCCATGACGTTTTTGGAGTGGCCGTGGGAAGTATCTATCAAAATCACATCCGCACCAGCCTTCAGCAGCATTTCAGCACGCTCCATCATGTCCGGTCCGACGCCGACCGCAGCCCCGACCCGAAGCCTGCCCTTTCCGTCCTTGCAGGCGTGGGGATATTTTTTGATTTTCTCGATGTCCTTGATCGTGATCATGCCGGTCAAGCGGCCGTTTTTATCCACAACCAGAAGTTTTTCAATCCGGTGCTCGTGAAGCAGTTTTTTGGACTCCTCCAGGTTGATGCCTTCGCTGACCGTAACCAGATTCTTATGGGTCATCACCGCGGACACGGGTTTGGCCAGATCGGTCTCAAACCGCAGATCCCGGTTGGTCACAATCCCGACCAGCCGGTCGCCGTCCGTTACCGGCACGCCGGAAATCCGGTATGATTCCATGAGGTTCAGCACATCCTGAACGGTCTGATCCGGCCGGATAGTCACCGGATCAATGATCATGCCGCTTTCCGACTTTTTGACCTTGCCCACCTCCAGGACCTGGTTCTCGATGCTCATGTTGCGATGAATAAAACCCAGCCCGCCGTCTCTGGCCATGCTGATGGCGGTTCGCGATTCGGTAACCGTATCCATTGCGGCGCTGACAATGGGAATGTTCAGCGCCAGGTTTCGCGTCAGCCATGTGGTGGTCGTAACGTCTTTGGGGAGCACATCCGAATAGCTGGGCACCAAAAGGACATCGTCAAACGAGAAGGCTTCCTGTGTGGTTATTTCTTTCATGAGTTTCCTCCGTAAGGTTGATGGCATGGCCTCTGTTTCAATCGATTAAAATACAAGAAGACTAAGGCTTTGGCAAATACTAATTTGGTCTTTTGACAAAACATGCGGATTCCGGCTAGCGCATCAGGATTCCTTCTCTTTTTTATTGACGAACAAAATTTAGCCTGTATTTTATCCGTTAAATATCATTCATCAATCAAATGGATTTTCTTGAGGAGGCTTACCATGAAAAAATCGTTCTGGATGGTTGTCTGCGGAATGCTGGTTATTGCCATAACGGCTTGTCCCCTTTTTGCGCTGGATCCCATCAAGGTCGGCATCGTGGATTGCTATACCGGACCCCCCAGCACCTATACCAATGACGTGCGGGATGCGTTTCAACTGGCCTGTGACAAAATCAACGCCAAGGGCGGCATCCTGGGCAGAAAAATCGAATTTACGACCCGGGACAGCAAATTCAAGGTGGATCTCGGCCTGAGCGCAGCCAAGGAACTGATCATGCGGGAAAAAGTCAATCTTCTGATGGGCACCATCAACAGCGCCGAAGCCCTGGCCATCTCGGATTTATGCAAAACCGAAAAAATCCCCCTGCTGGTGACCTTTTCCAAGAGCGATGCCATCACCGGCGAAAAAGGGCACCGGTATGTGTTTTCCATGAATGAAAACACATCCATGGCCGGAAAAGCCGCCGCAGTTGGCCTTTCCAAAAAACCATACACCAAATACTGGATCGGCGGAGACGACTATGAATATGGGCATGCCATTGCAGACGGGGTATGGCGAAATCTCAAGAAACTGAAACCCGAGGTCGAACTTCTCGGCCAGACCTGGTGGAAGGTGGGAGAGTCCGACTTTACCCCGTATATCACGGCCATGCTGTCTGCAAAACCCGATGCCGTCATCATTGCAACCGGCGGCAAGAACTGCGTGCCTTTTCTGAAAGCCGCCGAAACCACCGGATTCAACAAGCGCGTGCCGTTTTACATGCACACGGCAACCGAACTGTCCACCCTTCAGCCCCTGGGGCTCGATGCGCCCGAAGGCGTTCTGGGCACTTCCAATTATTTTTTCTACTATCCGGAAACCCCGGAAAACAAGGAATTCGTCAAGGATTTTCAGCAGGCATACGGCAGGCCCCCCAAGGTCGGCGCCCTGTACGGCTACATTACGGCAGCCTTTATTGCCAAAGCCTATGAAAAAGCCGGAACCATCGATACGGAAAAATTCGTCGATGCCCTGGAAGGCATGACCGTGGACAGCCCGGTCGGAAAACTCACCATCCGGCCCTATGACCATCAGGTCATGTTTCCCATGTTCATGGGCGTGACCCAAAAGGCGCCGGGATATGATTTTCTGATTGCATCGGACATTGTGACGATTTCCGGCGAAGACGTCATGCCGACCATTGAAGAGATCAAGAAAGCGCGCGGACAGTGACGGATTGATTCGATGCTTGAATTCTTCTCCCATATCCCCGTAACGTCCCTGCTTCAGCAGATTCTGGTCGGCCTCAGCCGGACGACGATTTTGTTCATCGTGGCTTCCGGCCTGAGCCTGGTCCTCGGGGTGCTTCGCATACCGAATCTGGCCCACGGGTCGTTTTATATGATCGGCGCATTTTTGACCTATTCCGTTGCCGCTTTTGTGGGCGGAAAGGCCGGGTTCTGGGTGGCGCTGGCCGCGGCTCCCGCCGGCGTTGCCCTGATCAGCCTCATTCTCGAGCGGGGGCTGTTCTGCCATCTTTATGACCGCGAGCACCTCATGCTGCTGCTCTTTACGTTTTCATTCACCCTGGTCTTCGGAGACATCGTCAAGATTATCTGGGGGTCTGATTTCCGCTCCATTTCCACTCCGGCTCTTTTTCAGGGATCGTTTTCGGTTTTCGGCCTTTCCCTGCCGCGTTACAATGTTTTTTTGCTGGTTATCGGACCGCTGGTGGCCCTGGGGCTCTGGGCTTTGACCCGAAAAACCAGAATCGGGAAAATCGCCCGGGCCGCGGCCGTTGACCGGGAGATGGTCGGGGCGGTCGGCATCAATGTGAGCCTGGTGTTCTCGTCCGTATTCGTGATCGGATGTTTTCTGGCCGGACTCGGCGGGGCGCTGGTTGCCCCGACCCAGAATATCACCCAGGGCATGGATCATTCCATCATCATGGAGGCGTTTCTGATCGTTATAGTCGGAGGCCTCGGCAATATCTGGGGGGCGCTCCTGGGCGCGCTGATTTTCGGCCTGACCGATGCCGTCGGCATTCTGCTGTGGCCCCAGTTCGCCATCGTGTTTCCCTATGCCGTGGTGGTGACCATCCTGATGATCCGGCCCAAGGGCCTTCTCAAATCAACCTGGTAGAAGGAAGATTGTGTTGCCGGCTAACAAGATCGATTTAAAAATGGTGTTATGGGTGGTGGGTGCCAGCCTCCTGTTTCTGTGTCTGCCCCAACTCCTGCCAAGGTTCTACGTCTACCTGACGGCGCTTGTCCTGCTGACGGGCCTGCTGGCAACCAGCCTGAATGTGGTGCTGGGATTCGGCGGCATGTACCAGTTTCACCACGCGGTTTTTTACGGTGTCGGGGCTTATTCCCTTGCCCTGATGCTGACCAAATCTGGCCTTCCCGCCTGGACCGGATTTGCCGTCGCCCCCCTGGCCTCGGCAATTGCGGGATATGTCATCGGCCTGATCTGCGTCAGGCTCTCCAAGCTTTATTTCGGCATGCTTCAGATATCCCTGGGCTCTCTGGTCTGGGCCGTCGTGTTCCGTTGGTATTCCTTTACCGGCGGCGATGACGGCATCCACGGCATTCCGATTCCGAAGCTGCTGTCTGCTTCCCACGGGGCCTATTATTTTACCCTGGTCATCACGGCTGTCAGCCTTTTTTTGATGTATCGCATTGTGAATTCCCCGTTCGGCAGAACGTTTCAGGCCATTCGCGACAACCCTGAAAGATGCGAGGCCATCGGCATCAATGTCCGCCGGCACCAGCTCGCGGGAGAAATGATTGCCGGTTTCTTTGCAGGCGTCGCCGGAATGCTGTTCGTGGCGGTTGAAGGATCCGTATTTCCGGACCTGATGTTCTGGACCCTTTCCCTTGAAATTCTGATCATGTGTCTTCTGGGCGGATGGTTCACGTTTTTCGGCCCGATGCTGGGCGCCGCCATCATGGTCACCCTCAGAACTTTTGTGGGAATCTATACGGAATACTGGACCCTGATTCTCGGGATCGTGCTGATGCTGCTGATTTTTTTCATGCCGGACGGCGTGCTGGGGATGATTCTGAAATCAGGAGCCGGACGCCGGAAAGATTCTTCAGTTGTTACAAAGGCCTGAGTCGCCGCCGGCTGTCAAATCTCTTTTCGGTATTGACGGGACAGATTATTTTCCATGCTGAAAGTTGAAAATCTTCAAAAATCCTTTGACGGCTTCATGGCGGTCTCCGATGCCAATCTTGAGGTCAACGAAGGCGAAGTGGTCGCGGTCATCGGCCCGAACGGCGCCGGGAAAACCACGCTCTTTCATCTGATCACCGGACAGGTATCCCCGGACAAGGGCCGCGTTCTCTTCAAAGGCCAGGATATCGCGGGTCTTGCGCCTTATCATATCTGCAGGAAAGGCATCTGCCGGTCCTACCAGGTGGTCAATATTTTCAGTCGGATGACGGTGTTTGAAAATGTCCAGGTTGCGCTGATGTCGTATTCCAAAATGACGCTTAATCTGCTGGCTCCGGCCAGAAAACTTCTGATCAAGGAAACCACCGGCATCCTGGAAAGCGTCGGGCTTTCCGAAAAAGCCGATCAGATCAGCGGCTCCCTGTCTCACGGGGATCAAAAAGTGCTTGAAATCGCCATTGCGCTGGGCAACCGGCCGGAGCTTCTGATTCTGGATGAACCCACGGCCGGCATGTCTCCGGAAGAAACCGCCATGGCACTAGGCCTGATGAACCGGCTTTCCGGGGAACTGGGTCTGACCATCCTGTTCTGCGAACACGACATGGAGCTGGTGTTTTCCATTGCCCGAAGAATCATGGTCATGCAGCAGGGAAAGACCCTGATTCAGGCAGCTCCCGATCAGGTCAAATCCTGCCGGCAGGTGCAGGAAGCCTATCTGGGGGGCGCCCCATGATTTTTGAGGTCAACTGATGCTTGAGGTCAGCGGTATTCACGCGTACTATGGCCTGAGCCATGTGCTTTTCGGCGTATCCCTTACGGTCGGCCGGGGAGAAATCGTCTGCCTTCTGGGACGAAACGGCGCGGGGAAAAGCACCACCATGCGAAGCATCATGGGGCTGATTCCCCCGCGAAACGGGTTCATCCGGTTTAAAGGCATCACCTGCACCGGCCAGAAGCCTTACCTTCTTGCACGCATGGGCATGGGATTTGTTCCGGATGACCGCAGGGTGTTTGCGGATCTTACGGTCGGGGAAAATCTTGAGATCGTCCAGCGAAAAAACCTGAAATCCGGAATCTGGAACAAGGATGCGGTCTACGATTTTTTCCCGCCGCTTAAAAAAATCGATTCGCGACGGGCCGGTTTTTTAAGCGGCGGCGAGCAGCAGATGCTGACCATCGGCCGGGCTTTGATGACCAATCCGGATCTGCTCCTGCTGGATGAACCCACGGAGGGCCTTGCCCCCCTTGTGGTGAAACTGCTGGAGGAGCAGATCCGGAAACTCAAGGAAACAGGGCTGACCGTTCTTCTGGCGGAGCAGAATCAAAGCATTGCACTGGGGCTGAGCGACCGCGGCTATGTGATCGATAACGGCGTGATTCGTTTCGGGGGAACCATCCGGGAACTGATGGAAAACGAGCCCATCCGTCAAAAATATCTTTGCATTTAATCCTTTCTTGTTCTATCAATCACAGTAAACTCGTTGTTTCATACAATAACGCCAAACGGCGGCGAGTCAGGCTGCGATGACGGGAAACCGCCCGGCACAACGATTCTCACATATCAGGAACCGATCCATGTTTATCGAAAAAGATCTTTTTGCCCGGCATGTCGGCATTGAACTCATCGAAATGGCCGAGGGAAGCGCCAAGGCCAGGCTCAAAATTCAGCAGCATCACCTGAACGGCGTCGGACTGACCCAGGGCGGCGTTGTTTTCACTCTGGCGGATCTGGTTTTTGCCGCGGCATCCAATGCCTACGGACCGGTCGCCGTGGCCATCAACGCCAGCATCTCCTTTGTCAAGTCAAGCACCGTTGGCGCGGTGCTGACAGCCGAAGCCAGGGAGGTTTCCCGCAATCGCAAACTGGCCACATATACCATTCTTGTTACCGATGAAACGAAGGACACGGTGGCCATTTTTCAGGGAATGGTTTATATCAAGCCATCGAAAAAATGACCACCGCCGGCAATCTTGCCCGGCGCCGCCATGGGATGATTTAAAATGAGAGTCCTTCTGATATCCGCCAATACAGAGCATATCAACATGCCGGTGCTGCCGCTCGGAATGGCCTGCGTTGCCGCAGCCGCCGAAGCCGCCGGGCATGCGGTGCAAACCGTGAATCTCATGATGCAGACAGATGTCCAAACGCCGATTGCACGGGCGATTGAATCTTTTTCCCCCGAAGTTATCGGCATTTCGGTCCGGAACATTGACGACCAGGTCATGGAGCCCCCGACTTTTCTCTTGGATGCGGTCAGAAATGTCGTTTTGATCTCTCGAAGCCTTTCGAACGCGCCCATTGTTCTGGGAGGAGCGGGATACAGCATTTTCCCGAAAACCGCTCTGGAATATCTGGGCGCGGACATGGGCATTCAGGGAGAAGGGGAAGCCGCATTTGTCCGGCTTCTGGAGCGACTTCGCAGAAAATCGGATTTATCCGGGGTTCCGGGTCTTTATCTGCCGGAATCCGTTCACCCGGGAAAGACGCCAATAAGACCCGCGGTTGCCCGAAACCTGGATCTGTTTCCCATACCGCTTCCCAACATCCATCTTGCCCCCCATGCCAGCATCCAAGAAGACCAGTTGTGGATCCCGTTTCAAACCCGGCGCGGATGCGCCATGGATTGCAGCTATTGTTCCACGGCAACCATCGAGGGCCGGATTCTGAGGAAATTTTCTCATCAAAAAGTGATCGAAGCGCTCCGCCGGTATGTGGAAGCCGGATTCCACCAGTTTTTCTTTGTGGACAACACATTTAACCTGCCGCCGTCCTATGCCGAGGCGCTATGTGATACCATCATCTCAGCCGGACTGAATATCCGCTGGCGATGCATTCTCTACCCCTGGAAAGCGGATGAAGCGCTCATCCGGAAAATGGCCAAAGCCGGCTGCAGGGAAGTGAGCCTGGGGTTTGAAAGCGGATCTGAAAAAATCCTGAAAACCCTGAACAAAAGGTTTACAACCGGTGAAGTGGTTAGGATTTCCGAAACCCTTCACAAACACGGCATCCGGAGATTGGGGTTTTTGCTGCTGGGCGGCCCCGGCGAGACGACGGAAACGGCAAATGAAAGCCTGCATTTTGCGGACGCTTTGCAGCTTGAGGCATTGAAAATCACGACAGGCATCCGGATCTACCCATACACGGCCCTGGCGCGGATTGCCGTCAGCCAGGGCGTGATCGCCTCGGAAGCCGAGCTGATATTCCCCCGGTTTTACTTGGCCGAAAACCTGAAAGACCGGCTTCCGGAAACCGTCGGCAACTGGATGAAAGATCGTCCGAACTGGCTGAAATAAGGCAGGAACCATATCCGTGACAATTTCATATTCCGTTATCATTCCTGCTTTCGATGAAGAGAATTGGCTGCCCGCAACGCTGGATGCGCTGCAAAAGGCCATGAAAGCAACAGAGCCGGCCGGAGAGGTGATTGTCGCGGATAACAATTCACACGACAGAACGGCCGCCATTGCAAGGGAGCACGGCGCCGTTGTCGTGTTCGAGCCGATAAATCAGATCTCAAGGGCCCGAAATGCCGGTGCAAAAGCCGCAAGGGGCCGGTATTTGTTTTTTCTGGATGCGGACACGATTCTTTCCACCGCAATTTTGCAAAAAGCATTGTGCAATCTTTCAGGCGGCGCCTGTTGCGGCGGCGGCGTCAAAGTGGTTTATGAAGGAGCGCTTCCCGGCATTGTCAGGGTTGCAACCGAACTCTGGAACTTTTTTTCCGTTAAATTCGGGATGGCTGCCGGCTGTTTTGTCTATTGCCTGAAAGATGCCTTCGATGCTGTCGGCGGATTCAGCCAAAGCGTCTATGCCAGCGAGGAAATCTGGTTTTCATGGAAATTGCGGGCCTGGGGAAAACAGCGCCGCATGGATTTCCGGATTATCGGCGATCCGCAGCTTGTAACCTCCAGCCGGAAACTGAGGTGGTTTTCCCTGCCGGGAATGTTCGGGATGCTTGTTGTCTTCAGTTTTTTCCCGTTTGCGGTCCGCTACCGTCCTTTATGCCGCTTGTGGTATGAAAGGCCAAAGGATGAAAAAGGGAAAATCACCCTCCGGGATAAACCGGCCGGTGACAACAACGGTGCGGACCTATCCGCTGCGAAAACAACAAGGAAGCCGTGATTCATCTGGAACCGCTCATCATCCTGCTTCTCTGCCTGATGTCATTTCTCGCCGGATTCATCGACAGCATTGCCGGCGGCGGCGGACTCATCCTGCTGCCCTCGCTGCTGATTGCCGGCCTTCCGCCCCAGACAGCCCTGGGGACCAATAAATTCGGATCTGTTTTCGGAACCTTGGCAGCCTTGGCCAATTTCATGAAAAGCGGAAAGGTGATATGGAAAATCGCTTTTTTCGGTCTGGGTTTTTCTTGCCTGGGTTCGGTTGCCGGAACAAAGGCCATCTTGCTTTTCGACCCGCAGACAACCGCAAAAATCATCATCATGCTGCTCCCGGTCACGGCCATCGTTACATTTCTTCCCAAAAGTCAATTGAAGGCTGCCTCATCGGAATTCTCCAGCAGGGAATTATATGTTTACATCCCCCTGCTCTGTATGATCATCGGATTCTATGACGGATTCTACGGACCGGGAACCGGAACCTTTCTCATTTTCGGATTTTATGTCTTTCTTGGCATGAACCTTATCAACGCATCCGCCATATCCAAGGTTTTCAATCTGGCCTCCAATATCGGAGCGTTATTCACTTTTTTAATGGCCGGCAAGGTTCTCTTCGGCATCGGCATCCCGATTGCGGCAGCCAATGTCGTCGGAGGATACCTGGGGAGCAGTGTCGCCATCCGAAAAGGACAAAAAGTTATCAAGGGTTTTGTCCTTGCCGTGTTCATGATTCTTCTGGTAACACTGACAATCAGGATGTGGCAGGGGTGAAACTTGATGTGTCTTTCATGACGATTCAGCTTCTATCAATGCAAAAAATTTAACCGATGATCTGTATGGAGGAATTGACATGTCAACAAATAAGGCGGCGAATTTATGGTTCGTCAATATCATCTCTTTTGTATTGTTCTCGATACTGACCCTGACAGGCCTGATAAACTGGTTGTTTCTGCCAAGGGGCGGCGGCGCCGGAGGCGGGTTTGCAGTGCTTCTCCGGCATTTTCTTCGGGATGTTCATGAATGGACGGCCCTGTTGTTCATCATCATGACGCTGGTCCATCTGACCCTGCACTGGACATACATCAAATCCAATTTGCAGAAGCACGGCATCTTCAAATAAATGACGCCGATAATTTCGGTTCATCGGGACACTGCACCAGCGCCTGCCGCCGATTGCAGGGCGGCTGGCACCGGCGGCAGACCGTCCTGCCCGGGTATCGACAATACTTCCGATCACAGGCCAGCCATCCGCTGGGCATTAACAGAGGGCAATACGACAAGGCAGGGCAGAAATCAACCGGGCGGGCTCGGGCTTAAACTCATCAAGGAAATTATCCGGTTGAATCAAGGGAAAATCCAGATCATTTCAAGATTTGGATTCTATCAGTATTCAACATCCGGTGAATCCCTGTTGAAAATGGACGAGAACTTCCCGGGCACCAGCGTCAACATTGAGATCAATACAGGCGATACCGGCGGTTACTGCCTCAAATCCGAAATAAATGCAGACGCTATTTTCTAACATAACAGGAGCCCGTCATGACGGATAAAATTACAATCCGGGTAGCCGATATCATCGGTAACACATTGTGCATTGCATCTGAAGATGGTCAGAAGATTTTTGACAAACTGGTTCCACTGATCAAAGACGGCAATCATATCATCATCTCCTATGAACGTGTCAGCATCATCATCTCCCTGTTTCTCAATGCCGCTATCGGACAGCTCTATGGCACCTTTTCCGAGGAACAGATCCGTTCCCAGATCGAGGTTTCCAACCTGGCGGAAGATGACATTGAAATGCTGAAGCGCGTGGTGGAAAATGCCAAGAGCTACTATGCCAACCGGGAAGGATACGACAAGGCATGGGAAAAGGAGTCCGGCGATGAAGAATAAGGCGTATAACCTTTCCCGATATACATTTTCCGCCAGTGAGAAAATTCTTTTCGATGCCAATATCTGGCTATACCTTTTTCCTCCGCCCGGGAATCCTCAGTCTCATTTTGCCGCCATTTATTCGACCCAGTTCGCTCGAATGTTGCGTGACGGAGCAAGGCCTGTTCTTGATCTGATTGTACTGAGTGAATATCTCAACCGCTATTGCCGTATTGAGTGGGAAGGCAAATATAAAAATATACACTTCAAAGAGCCAATTTCAAAACTCTCCGGTTCCATTCTTCATAAGAAGGGCCGGGAGT